>JBKBTB010000032.1:0-12728 GCA_046291015.1 Exilispira sp.
AAAGATTATGAGATTCAAAAAACAAATTTACAAAAATCCCTTCTTTTATTTAATCTTTCAATAAATAATAAAAATTCATTTGATAGTGAAAACTACAAAGATTATCTTTCTATTATCTGGAATTCAGAACAGTTAATTGGTTCTTTCGATCAATTCTTTTTAAAACTCGATAGTTTTGAAAAGAATATCAATGAATTTTTTGATGAAATACAAAATCTTTATCTTTTTGAAAGCTTTTCAACAGATTCATTAAATAAATTAAAAGAAAGAGTAATTTCAATAGACAATAGTTATAAGGAATTTTTATTAAATTATTTTGAAATGATTGATCAAATTCATGAATATAACAGCATATTAATTCAATTACAATCAAGCAATAATTCAAAAATAATAGGTGATATAATTAATGAAATAAAAAGATTTATGTTTTTGTATAACTCAAAGTTTGAAACTTTTAGATATCTTTTATCTATCCTGCAAATTATTTTTACTTTAGAATTAATTTGAAAATAACAAAATGATAATATCTTTTATCTTAAAGTGAAGAGTAAAGAATGTTATATATATCTTCTTTCGAAATTAGTTTTAAGGAATTTGTATAAAATGGAAATGTTGTAGAGTGATCTGCAAGTTTATATAAAACTTCTTTAACCACACCAAACTCTGAGAGTCTTAATGGAATCTTATGTGTATCTGCCATTATCTGAAAATATTCGGGAACTTTCAATGCGCTTTCAAATATATTTTCTGTTTTTGTATCAAGATTTAAACAATTGGCAATTTTAACAAATTTTTCTGGTGCCGATTGGATTAAAAATTCAAGTATATGGGGTAAAACAGGCATTACTATAGATAATTTTGGAATTTTCAAGTATGAATTAATCCCTAAAACCAAACTCTGAAGAAGACCAAAACCAGTTATTCTTCCAGCAAACATTAAAAAAAGTCCTCCAAGACAGATATTTTTTCTGACATCAAGATCATCAGGAAATTCTAAAATATGATCAAAATTTGAATTTATTGTTTCAATAGTCTTAAAAAGCAAGGTATCTGTAAATATTGATGCTTTTGGTGAAAGGATGGAATCAATGGCAAAACCCATCATCTCTATAAGCATAAGTGTCATAATATTTTTTGGAATATCTGCTGAAACAACAGGATCTATAAGGACATAATCTGCATAAAGTTTTGGATGAGTGAATAATTTAGAATAACCAACATCCTGATCTTTATAGTATATTGTATCTGAAAGTGCAAAATAATCTCGAATGGTAGTTGGGATTAATATTACTGGAATTTTTTCTTTTAATTCTTCTGGATGTTTTAAGTAATAATAAAAACTTTTTTCACAAGGTGAGATTAAACCAACTGCTTTGGCTATATTGAGACACTTTTGACCACCAAGACCAATTATTACATCAACTCTTGCTGTTTGAGCTAAAATTGAAATGTTGGAAATATCTTCTGAACCAGAATCTGTAGATATTTCATCATATAACAAAAAATCTATATTAAATGATTTTAATATTTTTTCTACCTGTCCTATCAATTTATTTTCATAGTAAATTGGCTCGGTTATAATAATAGCTTTATCGCCATTTTCATGAACTATATCTCCTAATTTAAGTAATGAATCAATACCGAAGATAATATCAGCTGGTATGGAAAAACTTATAATTTCACTCATAAAAAAGCATCAAAAGTTTTTAGAGAAGCCCCAGAGATTCAGCAATACGCCTGGCTATATCATCGATTAATTTTTGGGTAATATAATCAGGTTCAGATATTTTTTTCTTAAGCTCTTCTATTTTTTTTGAATTATCAATTTCTGGACTTTCTTTTATCATCTTTATATATTTTTCACGTAAAGCAAGTTCCTTTGCTTTATCTGAAATCTCTATTGAATCAGATTTATCTATTTTATCATTTTTCTTAACTGGTTTAATTTCTTTATTATTAAAAATTTTATCTACACCATTAATTTTTTCGATAGTCATAAGATGCCTCCTATTCTATTATCGGCAAATTTTATTTAACATTATTTTTATTTTTATACAAATTTATTATAATAACAAATTCTCCTCTTATCTTATCGGAAATTTTTTCTAAAATTTCTACTACTTTTCCTTTAAATTTTTCTTCAAATTTTTTTGTTAACTCTCTTGCAATAAAAATCTCTGTACTTGAACCATAAATTTCTTTTATTATATTCAATGTTGACTTTATTCTATAGCAAGATTCATAGATAACAACTAATCCATCTACTGTTTGAAGTGTTTGTAAAACCTTTTTAATTTTACCTTCCTTCCTTGGTAAAAAACCATAAAACAAAAAAGTATCAGCAGAAAACCCACAGATAGAAATAGCAGAGATCACTGCTGAAGGCCCTGGTATTGAAAAAACTTCAATATTATTGTCATAGCATTCATTTATAAGATGATATCCTGGATCTGATATGCATGGTGTTCCACCATCGCTTACAAGACTAATAACCTTATTCTCTTTAAGGATCCTGATAATATTATCAATTCTACTTTTTTCATTTTGAGCATAAAAAGAAACCAGTCTATTTGCTTTTATATTATAATGATTCAGTAATTTTATTGTATGCCTTGTGTCTTCACATAATATAATGTCAGATGATTTAAGAGTTTCAATTGCTCTTAATGTTATATCCGCAAGATTTCCGATTGGAGTAGCTACTACATAAAGTGGCATATAACCTCTACTATATTTTAAATGAAAAGTGAATAAATAATAAGAAATTTTTATAAATAAAAATTAAAAAAGGGAGGAAAAATCCCCCCACTAATAAATTATTTTTTTCTTCGCCCGGACATTTCCATCTTGCGAAGCTTCTTCAATCTCTTTCTCTCAAGAGCTTTTTTCTGAACCTTCCTGTTTTCAGCTGGCTTGATATAAAATTCTTTTCTTTTCCATTCTCTTAAAATAGATTCTCTTTCGCATTCTCTTTTAAATTTTTTAAGAAGAAGCTCTACATTATCATCTGAATTAGCATATACTCTTGCCAAAAATATCACCTCGCCTTAGATCTTTTTCTTAATTTGATACATTATTTTCTTTTGTCAATAATTATTAAATTGCAATAATTTTTTTATTTATTATTAATTAAGATAACATAAGATATAAAAAAGGGATACTCATGGATGAAAAACTTTTAGAATTAACTAAAATAATTATTGATAATACAAGATCTTTATTTGAAATGGAAAAACAAAAAAATAATAAAGATGATATACTGATTACTCTTGTTTCTATATCAAGATATCTTATTGATAAAAATAATTTTGATCTCGCATTAAGCTTACTTAATTATATTGAAGAAAAAATGACCAGAACTCTTAGGTTTTATGAAGAAGCAATATACCTAAAAATGATAATTTATGAAAGAATTAAAAATAAAGAAGAATTTGAACAAACTTCAGAAAAAATTAAGCTTTATCCAGAATTTATCATTCGCAAATATAATCTTCTTATAAATTATTATTATGAAATTGGTGAAAAAGAAAAATTGGATAAAGTTTTTCATGATTACGAAAAACTATTAAAATATGATTCTTTATATAAATTTATCGATTACAAATTGGTTCAGTTAGACTTTTTATACAGAACTGCAAAGTATAATGAACTTCTTTATCAACTTGAAGAAATTGAAAAAAATCAATTAAAAGAATGCTTGAGTTACGAATCTCTTTATTCCATATTTTTAGCCGGCAGATTTTATAGTATGAAGGGTCTGGCATATTTTGCAAAAGAAAGTTTCAATGAGGCTTTAGCCACCTTGATGAAATCTGTTGAATATTTTAAGAAATCTGGATTTCAATCTCATTTACTGACTATTTACAATAACATTGGCGAAATCTATAAACTTTTTAAAAAATATGACAATGCAAATTCTATTTATGAAAAAATAATTAATACTGCAAGATATTTAGGTGATATAGAAGCTGAAGCTGTTGCCACATGGAATATTGGTGAATCTTATTTTTACTTAAAAGACTATACTAATGCCGAAAAGTATCTTACTGAAGGAGAAAAACTTTTCTTTGAATCAGCTTCTTATGAAAGATATGAGAACTATATTAAGATATTTTTTGCCAGACTTTATATTGAAACCTCTAGATTTGAAAGTGCTGAAGGACTTGTGGACGAAGTCTTGATGAATGCATTTGAAAGAGAGGAAATGAAAGAATATGCAGATGCACTTACATTAAAAGGCTTTCTTTTAGGCAAAAAAGGGGAAGATGTATCTCATTACTTTGATGAAGCAATAGCTATCTATAAAAATCTTGGAGCTAAAATAGAATTAAAAGAAGCGGAAAAACTTAAAATTCAATTTTTAAAATAGATTAAATTAAATTATCAATATTATTCTACAAAATAGTGTGTACCATCTAAAGTATCCTGCAAGATAACTCCCTGCGTTTCAAGCTCTTTTCGTATACTGTCTGCCTTTTCAAAGTTTTTTTCTTTTCTTGCTTTGTCCCGCTCCTTTATTAATTCCGCTTGCTTTTCATCTATTTTGCCTCTTGTAAAAGACTTAAAATTCAATCCCAATATTCTATCAAAAATAAGCAAGCAAGCATATTTTGAAAATGATGGTATTGAATTATCTTTAAGAAGATTAAAAATACTTGCTAATGCTTCCGGAGTATTTAAATCATCGGCTATTGCATTTATAAATTGTTCAATATATTCTCCACAGTATCTTGTCAGCTCGAAATCTTTTTCATCATTTTTGATATCAAATTCAGTATCTTCTATTTTAGATTCTATTAAATTTAATTTTTCACCAATCTTTTCTTTTTCATTAATAATTTTTTCTTTAAGATTCCAGAAACCATTTTGAGCAGCATAAAGAGCCTTTTCGGAAAAAATCATCTTCTTTCTATAATGAGCATTTAAACACATAAATCTATATATCAATGGATTTTTAACTTTTTTAATTAAATCATTAAGGGTAATAAAATTACCAAGAGATTTTGACATCTTTTCTTCTTTATCAAGAACTAAAAACTCACAATGCATCCAGTATTTTACCCAATCTTTACCGGTAGCTGCTTCTGCTTCTGCTATTTCATTTGTATGATGAACTGGAATATGATCTATACCGCCTGTGTGAATTTCAAATTGTTGTCCAAGATATTTAATTGACATAGCGGCACATTCTATATGCCATCCCGGAAAACCTTCACCCCATGGCGATTCCCAGTTTAGTATATGATTTCTAAACTTTGATTTAGTAAACCATAATACAAAATCAAAAGGAGATTTTTTACTTTTATCTATCTCGATCCTTGCACCTGCTTTTAATGATTCAAGATCAAGTCTTGCCAGTTTACCATAGTCTTTCATTTTACCTGTATCAAAATATAAATTACCATCTGAAAAATATGCATAACCATTTTGTTCAATTTTTTTTATTAAATCTATCATGCAATCTATATGTTCTGTTGCCCTCGAAATTATATGTGGCATTAAAATATTTAACTTTTTAAGATCATCAAAAAAAGCTTTTTCATAAAATCTTGCAAGAGCGAGAACATCTTCCCCCCTTTTTTTTGCTTCCTTTTCAAGCTTATCTTCCCCTTCATCGGCATCAGATTCAAGATGTCCAATATCCGTAACATTCATCTGATGAACGACATTATAATCAAAAAATTCCAGGGTTCTTCTTAAAATATCATCAAAAATATATTTTCTAAGATTTCCTATATGAGCATAATTGTAAACAGTTAAACCGCAACAATACATTCTTGCTTTATTATCTTCAATAGGAATAAACTGTTCTTTTTTTTGACTCATTGTATTAAAAAGATTTAATTTAAAATCTTTATCTAAAATATATTCTATATTTTTTATCATATGATCAACCTCCATAAATATTTTAGATAGCTTCAATTAAATCAATTTATATTCTCTCTATTTTTGATTGAATTCAGTATTGTCTGAATAGAAATCTCAGAAAGACCCGAACCATATGGAATTCCTTCTGCAATTTTAGAAAATTTCAATTCTTTATATTTTTTTTTCAGGAAATTTTTAATATATAAAGTTGTAATTAAACCATCATTAGTTTCTGGAAGTGCAAATATTACTTCATCGATTTTTCTTGCTTCTATTCTTTCTGAAAGTTTTTCTATTGAAAGCATATCTGGAGTTATCCCTCTAAGTGGAGCAATCAATCCTCCAAGAATATGGTAAAAACCTTCAAATATTTTGTTGTCACCTATTAATAGATAATCTTCAATGTTTTGAACTACAAGTATTTTATTAATCCTATTTTGATCAGAACAAAATTCGCATTTCCCTTCCTTTTCAATCAATGCTCCACATTCTTCACATCTGAAAACATTTGTTTGAATCTCTTTTAAGTCTTCAATTAACTTTGTATTATCCTTTTCATCTCTTGTTATCAAAAAGATTGCTAATTTTCTTGCCAGTCTTTCACCAATTCCGGGAAATTTTAGTAAATCCTTTTCAATTTTTGATAATATTTTTAGGTTCATCTATTAAACCTGAAAATTATTGATTTTTAAAAATATCGAGGATCGAATCAAAAATTGGTGGTAAATCTATGTTGCCAATTTGATCTTTAGATATTTCAGCAATTTTTTCTTTCTGAACTCTTAAGAAATCTGATATTGCACCTTTAATCATCTCTTCAAGCATTGTTTTATCATTAAGCGAAAACAATTCATCTGAAATCTGAACATTTTTTATTTTACCACTTGCAAAGCCTTTTATTATAACAAAATCACCTCCAGCACTTCCAGCAATTTCAGTTCTATCAAGTTCTTCTTTGACTTTTTCGCTTTTTTCACTAATTTGTTTTGCTTGATCTAAAATTTTCTTAAAATCAAACATCATCTTTCTCCTTATTTCTGTAAATTCCATTGGCATATTTTAAAACCTTTTTAAAAGGTTCTGGTATATTCTCTTTTTCAATTTCTTTTTCAATAGATTTTTTAAGGTTATTCGCAAAATTATTCATATCTAATTTATCTTTTCTTCGATCTTCATTTAATTCTTTTTCTTCATAATTATTCTTAATTTCATCTTCTTCTTTTTGGGCTGTTTTTTCTATATTAATATTAGAAAAATTTTTAGTATCTGTTTGATCAAGAATTTGCAGTAAATTTTCTGATATTAATTTCTTTTCCTCATCCTTTTTTATTTTTTCTAAATCCTCCTCTTCTGAATTTTCTTTTTTATCTATAATTTTATTTATATCTTTATCATAGACTTCATTATTAATCAAATGAATATTTTCAGTTTTTTCAGTTATATTTAATCCTTTTTTATTCATAATATCATTTTCTAAATCCTTTTTATTAATTATCTGAGAAGAATTTGTAAAAGTTTTTTTCAAAATAATTTCATCAGGTTTTGAACCAATAATATTAAAGGATTTTTCCAGATATTTTATAGATTCTTGAATTTTATTTAGATATTCTGTAGCAGTAACATAGAAATCATCATAAATAAAGCTTACCAGTAGATTTTCAAATGCATAAAAAGGATTAGACCATACAGAAAATGATTTTTGAAATTCGATTAATTTTTTTGCCATTAAAATTAATTTTTTTGTCGTAAAAGCTTCAGACAAAGATGTTAGCTTTTCGAAATCTGTAAAAGCCTGATTTAAGATATTTATATCCTCAACACCATTTTTTAATAATGTTAATAAACGAATAAATTCAAGTAATTGTGATGATATATTATCTAAACTTATACCCTGATAATAGATTTCCGAGCAAATAGTAAATATTGAAGAGAGATCTCTGGATGCAATATTTTCAAAAATTTTTTTAATATAATCAAAAGAATAAATACCTAAAAGGTTATATACTGTTTCAATTTTAATTTCTCTGTCATTGTAAGATAAAATTTGTGAAAGTATTGAAAGAGCATCTCTCATTGAGCCATTTCCATATTTTGCAATTAAAGCTGGAACTTCATTATCATATTTCACATCATATTCTTTAAGTATTTTAATTATTTGAGAAGAAATATCTGTTATCTTAAAAAGTGTAAATTGATACTGTTGACATCTTGATCTAATGGTAGGTAATACTTTATGGATTTCTGTAGTAGCAAATATAAAAATAATATGTTCTGGAGGCTCTTCTAATGTCTTTAATAATGCATTAAAAGCCTCTTTGGTAAGCATATGCACTTCATCTATAATATAAATCTTAAATCTTGATTTAGTTGGTGCATAAATAAGATTGCTCTGCAAATTCCTTATTTCATCTATTCCCCTATTTGAAGCGCCATCAATTTCAATAACATCAGAAGAAATACCATTTGAAATTTCAATACAGTTTTCACATTTTAGGCAGGGTTCATTATTATTAAAATCAAGACAATTTAACATTTTTGCAAGTATTCTTGCTGCTGAAGTTTTCCCCACTCCTCTTGGTCCATAAAAAAGATAAGCATGATGGATTTTTCCATTTTTTATAGAATTTATAAGTGGGATTGTTACCTGAGGTTGACCTATAAATTCTGAAAATTTTTGTGGTCTATATTTTAAGGTTATAATATCCTTTGATGAAAAATTTTTTATTCCAAAATCATCTTTCATTTATCAATAACCAATATAATAAATTTATGATTTAGTAAAACTGATAATTATAAAAACATAAATAAAAAATAACTGCAATCTACCATAACCTTACCACATTATCCCTATCTACTGTTGCTTCCGCTAGGACCTGGCAGGGTTCAATAGTTCAAATGTGCAAGGCTGGCAGATTGCAGTAACGGAAGGGAGGGGATTTGAACCCCTGGTACAGTTTTACCCGTACACACGCTTTCCAAGCGTGCACCTTCAGCCTCTCGGTCACCCTTCCAATATTAATATATATATTATCTATATGTATTATCAAATTAACACCAATATAATTTCAGTCAAGACAATTTGCAATAATCAAATTTCTATACTGTTAAATTTTTTTTCAAGTGAGGAAATTGTAAATAAATATACCAATAAATTTTCGCAAATTACTAAAATGAGTAAAAATACAAGACCTGATAATATTAAAAAATTAAATTTATTTACCAATAAACCAGAATATTTTATAAAAAAATTAGAATTTATTTCAAATATATATTTTGTTTGAAAAAAGAGAATAGTCGAATAACCCATTGCAAAAAAAATAGAATAAACTGCATTAAAATTTTGCTTTACAGCTACAATTGAATTATCCCAATTTAACCTTGGCCTTGATATATCAAAATATAATGAAATTATATGAAAAAGTATTGACGATAAAATTGATATTAAAATAATAAAAAAAATTGCTACAAAGTTAATTTTAGTTACGATAAATAGCAAAATAGATATAAATAAACTTGATAAAATATTATAAAAAATACCATGGAATAGCTTACTAAAAATATAGTCTTTTGTTCTTAATGGTATTGTTTTCAATATTGAAAAATTTTTACCTTCTCTCGATATTGCTGTGCTTGTTATATTTGTAAATCCTCCCATTAGAAATGAAGCTATTATAGCAATATTTATAATAGTAAAATATTCTTTTTGATTAGTAGAAAAATTAATAATTAAATTTTTTATATCATTTGAACTTTTAGCAGAAAAATAAAATGTTATAAATAGAATTACTGGCAATAATATCATAACAAAAGGACCATTTAATAAATAATTTGGTTCTCTGTAAACTGAAAGTATTTCTTTTATCAAAAGAGAAAAAATTGGTTTTTTCCTTTTATATGAAATTTGTTTTTTCAATATTCTGTAACCCTTTATTTCCCTGCCAATATTAGTTAGTATCAGAAGTTTTTTATAAATTGGACTGAAAATTATGATTACTAATTTATATATTAAAAATAAGATACCAGACTGAATCAAATAATGTAAGAATTTTATCGCTGTTTTTTCTTTTATTAGATTATTAATAATATAGTTAAAAAATAAAAATAAAGGGCTGAAAATAATTTGAAATAACTTTATTGTATTATGATTTTTACTATAAATCTCTATGAAAATATTATTTAAATTTGAAGACTTTAATAAAAATTTTTGTGATATAATATTATAAACTATTAGTATAGGTAAAACTATAAATATAGAAAGATATATCATCAGATCCTTATTTTTAAGAAATTTAAAAAGATTAATAATAAATAATGATATTGCAATTGCCAGCAGCGAAGAATAAAGATTAATAATTATAGATAGAAAAAATGATATTATATAAAAATCAATGCCAGCTTTTTCTATAAAACCATAAATAATTAATTGAACAAAAGTTATTATCATAAAAAAGAAGCTATTTGTTAAAGAAATATTGATTGTTTTAGATGAAAAAAGTATTTTCTCCTCAATTGGTAAAGTTAAAAGATACTCATCACTCGAAGTTAAACTTAAAAAATAATTTATTGAAAAAAAAGTTGTTATACCATTTAAAATTCCAATAACAACTACAATAAGAGTAAGGCTTAATGAGGCTATATCCAGTCTATTCAAAATTCTGTTGCCAATCTGTATCTGTTGCTCACCAATACTATGAATCCCTTGAAAATACAGGTATGAAAAATATGACAATGTTATAATAATACTTCCAAAACCATAAACAATTAGAATAATGATACCAACCTTTTTTAATACTTTTTTTATTTTGGTTTCTTTTAAATTATCTTTAAAAAATTTTTCACCAAAACCTGATAAAATTTGTTTAAAATATATATTAATTAGTCTTAATAATATTTTATTCATCTACCAGCTCCAGAAAAAGATCTTCAAGTGTTCCTTTCTGATTTTTTAGAGTTTGAAGTTCGTTAATAGTTCCAATAAATATAAGTTTACCCTTATTTATAATCCCAACTCTATCACAAAGCTGAGAAGCTATTTCTAAAATATGAGTTGAAAAAAATACAGTTTTACCTTCTTTTGCAGTATTTCTCATCAAGTCTTTTAATTTGTGTGCAATAACTGGATCAAGCCCAACAATGGGTTCGTCTAAAATCCAGTTTTGTGGTTGATGAATAAGTGAACCAATCAATATAAGTTTCTGTTTCATACCTCTTGAATATGTATTTATATAGTTTGTTATTGCATCATTTAAATCAAAAATTTCACAATATTTTTCAATCCTTTGCTTTCTTGTTTTATTATCTATTTTATATACATCAGCTAAAAAATTTAAATATTCAATTCCTTTAAGTCTCCATATTATATCTGAATTATCGGGCACATAACCAAATCTGCTTTTAGCATCTATTGGATTTGTTTTTATAGAATAACCATCAATATAAATATCCCCTTCATCTAAACTTAAAATTCCAGTCATCATCTTTATAGTCGTTGTTTTTCCGGCGCCATTTGGTCCTAAAAATCCAAATATTTCATTATTGTTTATTTCTATTGTTAGATTATCAACAGCTTTTTTATTTTTAACATATGATTTTGAAACCATATCTATCTTAATCATGAATACTCTCCATTTCTGCTTTCTCAATATATCTAATATCTATTTTTCAATTTAGTAAATAAAATTATTGTAAAACCTTCAAAGTATTCAGATGGTAAAATCCTGTAAACCGGCAAACTAAGATTTCTAATATCAATATATTCGATATGAACATCAGGAATATTATTAAAAAATTCAATATTTTTAATTGGCTTAATTTCATAATTTTGAATTATTTCAGCTATAACTTTTTCATTTTCAATCTTATTTAATGTGCATGTTGAATAAACGCATAATCCGCTTTCTTTTAATGTTTTCAATGCACTATTAAGTATTTTTTTTTGCAAAATATAATTTTTTTCAACTTCTTTTTCTGACCATTTAAAATATGTCGATTTATCACTTTTCAAAAATCTTCCCTCACCACTACAAGGAGCATCTACAAGAACCTTATCAAAAATATTGGTAAATATTTCACCTAACCTCTCAGCTTTTTCATTTATCAGATTAACATTACAACCAAGTAGATCGACATTATATTTTAGTCTTTCGTATCTTATTTTATCCTTTTCATTTGCATAAATAATTGCTTTGTTATTTGACAAAGCTGAAATCAATGTTGTTTTACTTCCAGGTGCCGCTGTAATATCTAAAATTTTTTCATTTTCTTCTGGATTGATCAAATAAGCTGGAATCATACTTGAAAAGCTTTGAAGATATATTAAACCTTCATTTACAATTGGCAATTTCAATGCTTTTGATTCATTTAAGTTTAAAAAATAAAATGCATTTTTAAGAAAAGAAGATTTTTTAAATTCTATTTTTTCTTTTTTAAGTCTATTTAATATATCTTCAATTATATTTTCTGAATTAGCTTTTAAGGTATTTACCCGAAAGGTTGTATATCTTTTTTTATTAAAACCATTAATAATTTTCTGGCTTATAGAAGATGAAAACTGATTGCTTATGAATTTGTAATAATTTTCAAAAAATTTTTCCATCTAATAATGAAATTAGAAATTTAATATTATTTTTCAAATATTTTCAATATCTTTTCTGTCATTTTTTATTGATATTGCAATTACCAGCAACAATAGCATTAAATATAGATTAAAAAATGATTGATTCTTAAGAGTATAATTTTCTAGTACAAAATTTTCTATAAACTTTCCAATTTCATCAAGCCCTGTTTCGCTAACTTTATCAAAAGTATCTTTATATGTATGATAAAAAGATTCAGGGAATTGATTCAAACTAATTGCAGAA
>JBKBTB010000261.1:0-2605 GCA_046291015.1 Exilispira sp.
TTTCATGGTGGAATTAATCATATGGTTTTCCTCTGAAAAGGGTTCCTCTATTATCATAAAAGTTATTGGTTGCCATTTTTTAGGAAATTTGTTTTTAAATGCTGGTTCAAATCTGTATTTTTGAAAATCATTGTATATAAATTCAAGAATCATTTCAACATCTTTTATACCTTTTTGATTAAATGCATTTTTTAATTTTTGAATATTCAATGTTATAAGGCTTGTGGTATATTTTTTATGATCATTATAGATCATCGCTTGATAAATATATTCGGAACAATTTACAATAGCTTCTTCAATCTCTTCTGGAGAATATTTTTCACCATCTTCAGAAATTAAAAGAGCCTTTTCTCTTCCGATAACTACCAGAAAACCATCTTCATCAAAATATCCAAGATCTCCAGTATAAAGCCATCCATCTTTTATTGTCTTTTCTGTTTCTACTTTGTTCTTATAATAACCTTTCATTACATTTTCGCCTTTTATAACAATTTGTCCCTTTTCACCTACTTTAGCTTCCTTCCCATCTTCCTTAATAATTTTACATTGAACAGTTGGAGCAATAATTCCAGAAGAGCCAAGTTTATGTTTTTCTGGAGTATTTGAAGATATTACAGGCGCAGCTTCTGTTAGACCATATCCCTGATAAACCGGGATACCAAGTGTATAAAAAAATTCCTGCTGTTTAATATCTAAGAGAGCCCCACCTCCTACAAAAAATTGAAAATCATTGCCAAAAATTTTTCTTATTTTTTTAAAAATTAGTAAATCGGCAAATTTATAAGGAAGATAATTGACAATTCTTGTTAGGATTGACGGTTTATTGTATGCATTTTTATGGTATTGAATTCCACAGGATAAGCCAAACTTAAAAATAGAACTGATTATTTTACCTTTTGTTTCAATACCATCAATTATCTTTTTCATAAAATTGCCAGAAAGTGCTGGAACGCTTAATAAAAAGTTTGGATTCGATTCAATAATATTTATGGGTATATTTTTAAGAGCACCAGAAACACCATCGCTATAATCAACAAAATAAAGCTGAATACCTCTTAAAAGTCCAGCATATATACCAACAGTATGAGCAAAAGAATGATCAATCGGAAGGACAATTAGAGTCTTAAAATCATCAGGAACCTTGAAAAGTTCAATACTATCATGGCAGTTAGACCAATAATTTAAATGAGTAAGCATTATTCCTTTTGGGTTTCCAGTTGTGCCCGAAGTATAACAAATATTTGCAACAGTATCTTCATCAACTTTTTCTTTTAATTGTTCGATTTTATCCTTATTTCTTTCAAGATTTTTTTTACCATTTTCAATGAAATCAAAGTAAGAAATAAAATGTTTTTTAATAGATACTTTATATTGAGAAAAAAGATTTTCTGCAAAGGAAAGATCATCATCTAAATATATTATTTTTATATTTTTATTCTCTAATTGATCAAAAACTTTAAGGACCTTTTCCAGAGTGATTTTAGATACGACTATAACCTTTGAATCCGAATGATTTATCCTGAATGGTATTTCTTCTGCAAGTAATTTAATCGAAAGAGGTACTGAAATACCACCAATTATAATTGTACCTAATTCCATCAATATCCATCTTGTTTTTGCCTCGGATATAATAGCAACTTTATCATCATTTTTTAATCCAAGCTCTATTAATCCACTTGCGACATGATGAGCATCTTCATAGGTTTTTTCAAAAGAATTTTCAACCCATTTGTTTTGAAATTTTTCAAACAAATAACCCTTTGAGCCATATTTATCTTTAGCCATCTCTAAAATCTGTAATATTGTTCTTTTCATATTTTAACTTTAGTCTTTATTAATTTAGTAATTTAGTTTTATGGTTTTATTATATTTAACATTCACTTAAAGTTTATAAATTTTTAAATATTTGTCAAAAATATTATTTTTTGTCAAAAATATAATATTTTTCAAAGTATTGAATAAATTTAGAAGTTAAATGGTTAAAGTAATTAGTATTATAAAGTTGAAATAATACAAAAAACTTGTAAAATTAATATTAAAATATTAAATTATAAATAAAGGAAAATAAAGTAAAAAGATAAAAAGGAGAGATTTATGGTAAAAAATATGGGAATTTTAGACAGAATTATTAGAGTAGTTTTAGCAATTATTTTTATCATTCTTTATTTAATTAAAGTTGTTTACGGTGCTTTTGGGATAATTCTATTGATTTTTGCCGGTATTTTTATAATTACATCTATTATAGGATTTTGCCCGCTTTATTTACCATTAAAGATTAATACAATAAAAAAGGATAAATAACTGATATCCAGATTTTAATTAATAATTTATGATATTTGTTTACAGAATATAAACTTATTTATTAAAATTACTATATTTAAATATTTGAAGATTTATATTTATTTAACCAGGTTATTTAACCAAAAATTGCTATCATTATTCCAGCTGCTATGGCTGACCCTATGACTCCAGCAACATTTGGTCCCATAGCATGCATCAACAGGAAATTTGTCGGATCCTCCTCAATTCCTATTTTATTTGATACTCTTGCAGCCATTGGAACAGCAGAAACCCCAGCTGAACCAATCAATGGATTTATCTTTTT
>JBKBTB010000033.1:0-12665 GCA_046291015.1 Exilispira sp.
ATATCTCAAGAAAGATCAATAGAAGCATTGACTAAAGATGGACAAAGAATCAAAGTAGATATTTCAATACTTTATAAAATAGAAGAAGCTAGTCTATGGAAGCTGCATAATGATATAGGAACAAATTATCTTGAAAAGATAATTATTCCTTATTTAAGAACAGAGGTAAGAAATGTTCTTGCAATGTATAGTGCAATTGCGATATATTCTGCTCAAATGAGTTCAGAAGGAGGAAGATTGGAAATTCAAAATATTATGTTTGAAAGATTAAAAAATTCATTATCAAGATATTATATAATAATAGATTCTGTATTATTAAGAAAAATAACCTTTTCAGATAATTTTGTAGAAGCTGTTGAAAAAAAGCAAATAGAGGAACAGAAGGCAGCAGCATTAATGATATCAGCCGAAGCTCAAAAAAAGGCGACCATTATAAATGCTGAAGGAAATGCGCAGGCTTTAGCAATTGTGGGACAGGTTATTTCTCAATATCCATCGGTGATAAATTATTTATATATTGAAAAGCTGGCACCAACTGTTGATACAATAATAACTAATCAATCAACTCTTCTAAGTATACCAAAAAATACTCCAAATTTACCACAATAATCTGAAAGATTACAATTATTTTTAATTGCAATTAATTAAAAGTAAAAATTTTGAAATAGATTTAAATTAAATCTGATTTCTGGCTTTTAATCTTGCTATAAATTGATTTTTTTCTTGTTCAAGTGCAAGATTAATTTTATCTTTTAATGCCTTTTCTTCATATATTCCAAAAGATCTTGCTGACCAGATTTTTAAGATTTCAAGTTCAGTAAGATTAAAGTTACAAATAATATAATCTTCTTTGCTACCTGGCTCAAATTTTATTTTATCAAGTATAGATTGTTCCTCACCAATTGTAAAATCACCATCTCCAAAATGTCCAACAGTTTCCTGTTCAAACCACTTTTTAATTAGTTTAGCTTCAATTGGGGTAATTTTTAATTCCATAATAAACTTTTCCTGTAATCAAATAAATTATATAATTTTTATTATAAATTTCAATTTATAAATTTGAATATTGATTCAAATCGAAAAATAATAAATATAAATTATCAATAAAAAATTTTAATGTCCTGTAAATATTGACAAATTGTCTTTTTATGAATTTATAAACTATCCAATAGTAAAAAGGGGGAGTAATGGGAGAATCTTTGGCAAAAAAGATATTAAAAACTCATCTTGTTGAAGGAGAACTTGTAAAAGGAAAGGAAATTGCTATAAAAATCGATCAAACTTTAACCCAGGATGCTACTGGTACAATGGCATATCTCCAATTTGAATCCATAGGTATCGATAAGATTAGAACAGAATTATCTGTTTCATATATTGATCATAATACGCTTCAAACAGATTTCATGAATGCCGATGATCATCAATATTTGATGTCTGTTGCAAAAAAATATGGCATTCATTTTTCTAGACCTGGAAATGGTATATGTCACCAGGTTCATCTTGAAAGATTTGCAAAACCGGGAAAAACTCTTTTGGGTTCGGATTCTCATACACCAACGGCTGGTGGAATGGGGATGATTGCTATAGGTGCTGGTGGACTTGATGTAGCAGTTGCCATGGCTGGTGGAGCATTTTATTTAGAAATGCCAGCCATTGTTAAAGTCAATCTTATCGGTAAACTTCAACCTTTTGTCAGCGCAAAAGATATAATTCTGGAACTTCTTAGAAGATTAACTGTAAAAGGTGGTGTGAATAAGATTTTTGAATATTGTGGCGAAGGCGTAAAAACCTTAACTGTCCCAGAAAGAGCAACTATTACAAATATGGGTGCCGAACTTGGTGCAACAACTTCTATTTTCCCATCTGATGAAATTACAAAACTATTTTTAATTGCTCAGGACCGAGAACAGGATTTTATTGAAATGAAAGCAGATGATGATGCGACCTATGATGAAGAGATTACTATAAATCTTTCTGAACTTGAACCAATGGTAGCAAAACCACATATGCCAGATCAGGTTGTTAAAATAAGTGAAGTTGAAGGTTTGCCCATAGATCAGGTTGCTATTGGATCATGTACAAATTCTTCATTAAAAGATATTTTAGCTGTTGCTTCGATTGTTGATGGAAAAACTGTTGCTGAAAATGTGGAAGCTGCATTGGCTCCTGGTTCAAAAAATGTTATTTTAGATGCAATAAAACTTGGTGCACTGGAAAAAATTTCTAATGCTGGATTTAGACTTTTAGAATCTGCATGTGGTCCCTGCATAGGCATGGGATTTGCCCCCAACTCTAAAGGAAGAACTTTGAGAACATTCAATAGAAATTTTAAGGGAAGATCTGGTACAGATGACGCGGAGGTTTACCTTGTTTCCCCTGAAGTTGCCGCTTATTCTGCAATAATTGGTAAAATAGCAGATCCAAGAAAAGCAAAAGATGTTAAATTTTATAGTCTACCAGATAAATATACAGTTACCGAAAATCTTATAATTAAACCTCTTTCAGATGAAGAAAGAAAAAATATAGAAATAATTCGAGGACCAAATATTAAACCATGTCCAGCTAATACTGAGTTGCCTGAATCACTGAAAGCAAAGGTTCTTCTTAAAACAGGTGATAATATAACGACAGATGATATTATGCCTGCTGGAGCAAAAATTCTACCTCTAAGATCTAATGTCCCGGAGATTTCAAAATATGTTTTCGAAAGAATAGATCCAGAATTTTATAAGAGAGCAAAAGAAGAGGGAATTGGTTTTATTGTTGGAGGAGATAATTATGGGCAGGGTTCATCGAGAGAACATGCTGCTTTAGCTCCTATGTATCTTGGAATAAAGGCAGTTATTGCTAAAAAATTTGCAAGAATTCATAAGGCTAATTTAATAAATTTTGGAATTATTCCATTGGTTTTTGATAACCCTGCTGATTATGATACCATATCACAGGGAGATATTCTTGAAATGAAGGATATTAAAAAAGAACTTGATACTGGATTTGTTACAGCTGAAAATACGACTAAAAATCTTAAATATAAATTAAAAGTCGATACATCTGGAAGATTTATTAATATTTTAAAAGCTGGTGGACTTTTAAATTATGTAAGGTAATCAATTAAAATAGTAATTCTTCATATTGTATATTATACTAATAAGTGGAAAAATTATTTTTTAACTGATATTTTTCATCTTATAAATAAAATACTCTTTGGCTGTATTTAAATTTTGGCTGCCTTTGAATTAAAGAAGGCAGCAATTTTATTTAATAATGTCTTAATTGAGTATTTTTTTAATTTTATCTTCAAAATAATCTATTTTAAAAGATGGAATTGAAGAGATGGCAACTCGAATAGAATCGATTTGAGGAACAAAAAATATCCCATTTTTTTTAAATAGATTGTTCAATTCATCTATTTTTAAATTATCGTGAAAAAATGAAATAAAAAAGCCTTCATCATATCTAAAATATTTAAAACTATTATCTTCCAGAATTCTTAAGAATTTTTTAGATCTATTTTTCAAAGTTTGAATTACAAAATTCCAGTATACTCTGATTTTTTCAACCTGTGTTTTATCAGCAAATTTTTCTATAATTTTATAACCTAAATTGTTTATAGAACCTGTTGATGCTCTTGCAGAAAAAGCCATCTTCTCAGTAAAAATATCTTTATCGGATTTATCTTTTGAATAAAAACAAATAGCTCCAGCTCTAAATCCATATAAAGATAATGTTTTTGAAGAGGAAAAATTAAAAAAAAATGGAAAATCAGAAAATATCTTAAAAATAGTATTTATATTTAATTTGGAGTAGTGAATATATACAATATCAAAAAAGATTAAAATTTCTCTGCCAGCATTTTTGAGTTTAATTATGGAATTTTTTATGTTTTCAAGTTCGTCAAGAGCTGGTGTATATCCTGTTGGATTTTGACAGGGAATATTCAATAAAATTATAATCTTTTTTTTATCTGTTTTTGAAATAATATCAAAAAGTAGAGTTTCATCCATATAAAATTTTGTTTCTGGTTTTAATGGAATCAAATTGATTTTATAACCCAATTCACCCAGTATGTTTTCATATGGTCCCCAATATGGTCCTAATGCAAATGTTGAAGTATCTTCATCTATAAAATTATGAACAAAATGATGTATGGCATTTAAACCTCCAGCAGATGGAAAACAACAAAAATTATCTTTGTATTTTTGGTTTAGATCTAAAAGATTAAATACTCCTTCAGAAAATCTTTTAGATGGATATAAAAATCCATAACCAGAAATTTCATTTATTTTAAGGTTTTCATAAATAGAACCAACAGGTTCAAAAACTAAAAGATTTTCATCTTCATCAAAAAACATGCCAATAGTTCCATTTATTATCTCTTTATCTGGATTGTTAATTTTATATTGGTTGGCTTCAAAAGAGATTGAAGTAATCCTGTCAGAAGATATTTTATCTTTTGATATTTTTGTCAAAAATCTTTCTATCATTTCTATATCTTTTGCTTTTTATTTTTTATTTATTTTCTGTCGATATAATCTGACCAGTAGCATCATAAGTTATAATTTGTATTAATTTACCATTTGAGTCATATTTATAAACTATTCTTTGAGAAAGTTTGTTATTAACAAATATTCTTTTTTCTATCAAAAGATTTTTATCATTATAAAATTGCATCTCATATATATTTTGATCATCCTGTATTATTTCTATTCTCATTATAACTTTATCATTAAAAATATTTTCAATAATTGTTAAATTATCTTTATAGGTGAATCTTGCATCTCCTATTTTTACAGGTTTTTCGAGATTTGGTGAAACTTTGTATAAAACATAAGAAGAAATTAATCCATTATTTATAACTATTTCATACATTGCATAAGGAACAAGTACTGGTTGTGTAGCCATAAGCTGGGTTTCAAGTTTTTTTAATGTAATTGTAGCATGATTGTCATCAAAAAAAGCAACTTCTCCTTGAAAATCAACTTTGCTATTAACTATATATTCAAATTTAAGGATTCTTCCTTTAAAATCATAGGTTACAATATAATAAAAATTATAAGATTTTAAATTTTCCTTTGAAATTTCATTATAGAATTGCAACAGGGTATATTTATTCCATATTTCATAATATCTTACCTTTAAGTTTTGAGAATAAATTTTTATATCTACTATTATTAAGAATAAAAATATCAAGATGAATATTAATATTGTTTTATAATATGATTTTTTCATATTTTTAATTTTATCTTTCAACTTAATAAAATATTATAATATTTTTTGTTGTAATCAAAATATCGACAAATATTTAATAATTGCAAATATTTTTTTTTGTTATATCTTGCTAAAAATAGTTTAATGGGAATTTACAAAGATGCTTGAAAAAATAAAATCAAATATTTTAAAAATTGAAAGTAATGCTTTTTTGCAACTAGACAATATAAAAAATAAAGAGGATCTTAATAAAATAAAAACTCAATTTTTGGGTAAAAAAGGTGAAATTACCGAGCTTTATAAAATACTTAAAGAATTAAGCATTGATGAAAAAAGGGTAGCAGGGCAACTTATACAAACACTAGAAAAAAAAGTAGAAGATAAAATAAAAGAAATCGAAAATATCTTTATTAAAGAAGAGAAAGATGCTATTTTACAAAATGAATGGATCGATGTTACAATACCTTCCAGTTATTTTAAGAATAGACCAAATTTTACCGGTCATTTAACACCAATTTCTTCCTTTATTCATAAAATTCAAGATATTTTTCTATCGATGGGTTTTACAATCGCAGATGGACCTCAATTAGAAAATGAATATTATAATTTTACAGCATTAAATATTCCAGAAAATCATCCTGCAAGAGATATTCAGGATACTTTCTGGATGACAAATGGAATGCTTTTAAGAACTCATACTTCTCCAATAGAGATTAGAATGATGCATAAATTATCAGTGCCACTAAAATTGATAGCACCTGGAAGGGTTTTTAGAAATGAAGCGACAGATGCTTCTCATGAGAATACTTTTTATCAGATTGAAGGTTTAATGATAGATAAAGATATCTCGGTTGCAAATCTTACTTATTTCATGAAAATTATGTTATCAGAGCTATTTGAAGCAGATGTGAAAGTTAGACTGAGACCCGGATATTTTCCATTTGTTGAACCAGGGTTTGAACTTGATTTTGAATGTCTTATCTGTCATGGAAAAGGCTGCCCTGTTTGCAAACATGTCGGTTGGGTTGAACTTGTTGGTTGTGGTTTAAGTCATCCGGAAGTCTTGAAAGAGGGCGGTGTTGATCCAGAAAAATATTCTGCTTTTGCATTTGGACTGGGTTTAAATAGACTAGTTATGATGAAATTGGCAATAGATGATATTAGATGGTTCGAATCTGGAGATTTAAGATTTTTAAATCAATTTTAATTTTATTAAATATTTTTAATTTTTATTTATTTAATCTATCTACGAATAATAAAAAAGATACTTTAAATATTAAAAAAGGATTTTAAATATGTATATTTCATTGGATTGGATTAAAGAATATGTAGATATTGAAATTGATAATCCCTTTGAATTTGCAAGCAATTTTACCAAAAAAGTAGTAATGATTGAAGAGGTTATTCTTGAAAAAGATTTATATAATTCTATAGTAACTGCAAAAATATCAGAAATTAAAAAACATCCTCAAGCAGATAAACTTCTTATTGCAACCTGTGAAACAAATGAAAAAAGATATAATATTGTCACCGGGGCACAAAATATTTTTACCGGAGCAATTGTTCCTTTAGCTTTAAAAGGTGCAATAATCCCTGTAAATCAAAAGGTGATTGATCTTGTTGAATTTAAAGGTATAATATCCGAAGGTATGCTTTGTTCACCTTATGAATTGAAAATAGATAGTGATCATAGTGGCATAATGATTCTCGATGAAAAAACACCTGTTGGCATACCTATATCTGAAGCATTAAACTTAAATGATGTTATTTTTTTTATCGATAATCCAAGCATCACTCATAGACCAGATTTATGGGGACACTATGGCATAGCAAGGGAAGTGGCTGCAATATATGATAAACCATTAAAGCCATATCTACCAAAATTTGAGCAGATTTTAGAGAATGATGAAATCAAAATTCTGGTGGAATCTTTTACTGATACCCCAATGTATGGTGCACTACAAATCAAAAATATTAGTAATTTAGAATCACCTTCCTGGTTAAAAAGAAAACTTTTTAAGGTAAATCAAAGACCTATTTCTTTACTTGTAGATATAACAAATTATATAATGTTTGATATTGGTGAACCATGTCATGGTTTTGATTTAAATAAAATTAAAAAACCAATTATTAAGATAAGAAGAGCAAATAATGATGAAAAAGTTATAACATTAGATGAAATTGAAAGAAATTGTGGAAAAGAAAATTTATTAATTTGCGATTATAAAGATAATCCAATTGCTATTGCAGGTGTAATGGGACTTCAGAACAGTGAAATAGATGAAAATACCTGTGAAATTTTACTTGAAGTTGCTAATTTTGATCCTGCTTTGATAAGAAAAAGTTCATTAAAATTAGGACTTAGAACAGAAGCATCAAATAGATTTGAAAAATCTTTAGATCCTTCATTTATTGATTTAGCAATACATAAATTTGTATATATACTTAAATCTATTGATCCGGGTATTAAAGTTCTGGGCAAAAAAATTGTATATGAAAGGCAACCAGTTAAAAACAAGATAATTATGCCATTAGAGTTAATAAATAAAAGATTGGGAATTAATATTCCAGAAAACACTGTTTTAAGTATTTTAAAAAAGCTTGAATTTGATGTGAGTATTGAAAATGGTATATTAGATATAACCGTTCCAACATTTCGATCAACAAAAGATGTCAAAATTCCTGAAGATATTGTTGAAGAGGTTGGAAGGATTTATGGATATGATAATATTCAACCAGAAGCACCATCGGTAAAACTTGATATAGCACCTCAATTAGAATTACCTATATACAAAAGAAAAGTTAAAGAATTTTTATCCGGTAATTTGAATTATAGCGAAGTAATAAACTATCCATTTACGACATTAGAATTAAATGAATTATTTGGTTTCAAAAAACCACTTATACAGATTAAAAATCCATTAGATTCAGAAAGTCCATATTTAACAAAAACACTTTTACCGAATCTAATTAATAATGTAAAATTAAATCTTAAATATTTTAATCATTTTAAAATTTATGAAGTTGAGCATGTTTTTTTTCAGGAAGAGGATGGTTCTGTGAGCGAGCCAGTTGAAATTGCGGGGGCTCTTGTTTATGATGATTTTAATTTATCGATAATTGATGCAAGAGATACTTTAATATCTTTATGTAAATTATTTAATATAGGTGACATTAAAATCAAAGTAGATAAAATTCCAGAATTTTTACATCCATATAAAAGTGGAGTTATATATAGCAATAAAAACAAAATAGGTATATTTGGGGAAATTCATCCTGATATCAACAAATATTTTGGTATTAATAGCAGGGTTTCTATTTTTAGCACATACCTTGACATTCTTTTAAAAAATAAAGGTAATATTAAAAAATTCAATCCAATTTCTAAATATCCAGATATTAGTTTTGATCTTGCTTTTGTGGTACCTATTAAAACTTATGTAAATGACTTAATTGATATTATAATTTCAGTAGATAAAAACATTAAAAAAGTAGAACTTTTTGATATTTATTCTGGAGGAAATTTGCCTTCAGATAAAAAATCACTGGCATTTAATATTACACTTAATTCATATGAAAGAACATTAAACTCCGAAGATGAACAGCATGTTATTAAAAAAATTGTTGAGGCAATGGAAAAAGAAGGTTATGAATTAAGAAAATAAAAAATATTTCTAATTAAAGATAAAAAAAATACTATTTATAGTATAAATAACTATTTATAATATAAAAAATTGATTATAATACTTGCACATTTTTTTGTTATTTAGTATGAATATAAAAATAAAATTTATAAAAGAGGTTAAGATGGAGACACAAAGCATTGAAATTAGAGAAGTGAAAACCATTAGAGAATTAAAACAATTTATACAATTTGAATTTGACTTATATAAAGACAATAAATACTGGGTGCCACCTCTTTTTTCAGATGAATTAAATACTTTAAGAAAAGATGTAAATCCAGCTTTCGAGGTTTGTGAAGCTGTTTATTATACTGCATGGAAAGGTAATAAAATGGTTGGAAGAATTGCTGGAATAATACAACACAATTATGTTAAGAAATGGGGAAATAAATATGCTAGATTTGGATGGTTTGATTTTATTGATGATTTTGAAGTTTCAAAAGCTCTTTTTGATAAAGTAACAGATTGGGCTAAATCTAAAGGTATGATAGGATTGAATGGACCACTTGGATTTAGCGATCTTGATTATGAAGGGCTTCTTATAGAAGGTTTTAATGAACTTAATACAATGGCTACACTTTATAATTATCCATATTATGTTGAACATTATGAAAAATTGGGACTTAAAAAAGATGCCGATTGGGTAGAATTTGAAATAAAAGTGCCAAAATCTATACCTGAAAAAGCAGATAAACTTTCAAGAATAGTTCAAGAAAGATTTAAACTTCATGTTAAAGATATAAAAAATATCAATTTTATCGTTAAGAAATATGGAAGAGAAGTTTTTGAAGTTATAGAAAAAGCATATAAAGATCTTTATGGTGTAACAGAATTAACAGAAAAGCAAATTCAATATTATATAAAATCATATTTTTCATTTTTATCTCCAAAATTTGTTAAACTGGTATTCAATGATCAGGATAAAATAGTTGGAATAGTTGTTGGTATACCATCATTAAATAGGGCATTACAGAAAGCAAAAGGTAGATTATTTCCTTTTGGTTTTATTCATCTTTTATTAGCACTTAAAAAGCCCAAATATTTAGATTTGCTACTTGGGGCTGTTTTACCAGAATATCAGGGTAAAGGAGTAGATGCACTAATGATGACCGAGCTGACAAGATCCGCTATAGAAGCCGGGATTATTTCAGCTGAATCAAATCCAGAACTTGAGGTTAACGAAAAGGTTCAGGGTCATTGGAAATATTTTGAAGCAAGGCAGCATAAGAGAAGAAGAGCTTACCTTAAACTAATTTAATTCAAACATCTATAATAAAATAAAATTAATGTTATAAAAACAATAATTATAAAAGTAATATAAAACTATAAAAGTAATAAATAAGCTTAAGTAATAATTAATTAGATTGATGGATTTAATTAATTATTTTTTATAATGCTGTTAAAGTTTTATTTCTTAATTAATAAAAAAGAAATAAATTAAAATTAATTAAAAGGCATAAGAATGAAAGATTTATTTTTTCAAATTAAACCTGAAAACTACTTAAAAAAATGTATTCATGGTTATGATGGCAGGTTACTGCCAGTATCCAATATCTATTGCGTTGGGCAGAACTATGTTAAACATATAGAAGAATTGAAATCGATAAATATTGGCGAACCACTTATATTTTTAAAACCATCGACTTCTATTATAGAAGAGGGTGAAAATATAGTTTATCCAGAATTTTCTAAGCTTGTTCATCACGAAGTTGAAATTGCAGTTTATATTTCAGATAAAGCTAAAAATATTGATGAAAATGATGTTTTTAGCATTATTGGAGGTTATGCAATAGCACTGGATTTGACCTGTAGAGATATACAAACAGAAGCAAAAAAAAATGGTGGACCATGGCTTATTTCAAAGGGATTTGACACAAGTTGTCCCATAACACCTATTTATCCATTTGATAATGTTGAAGATCTACTTAAAAAATCATTTTATTTGAAAAAAAATGACAATATTGTGCAGAAATCTAATGCAACTTTTATGATTTTTTCAATACCAAAATTAATTTCATTTATATCCAGACATTTTACATTGTATTGTGGTGATATAATTCTTACAGGCACATGTGAAGGTGTTGGTCCCATAAATAAGGGGGATACTCTTTCTTTTGGAGCTGACAATATAAAGGAAGTAAGTTTTAAAGTAGTATAGTTTTTGTTTTATATTACATATAGATAAATTAAAAAATTATTTAATAATAAAATATTTCAATAATTAAACTTATTAAAATGGTTTAAAATGAAAAATAGTCTTGTTTTATTCTTTAACAGTAAATTATTTCAAATATATTCTGAACAATCTTTAAGGAATTATCTTGTATTTTTAAGAAAAAAATTGGATATTTTTAATGATAATGTAAGCTTAAATTTATTTGTAGCTTATGAAGAAAATATAAAAAAATTTATTAATGAATTCTTTTCAGATTATCAACAAATTATTTACAATTCATCATTAAAATCATTTTTTGAATCATATAATATTAAATTGGTTGAATATGGGAAAAAAATAGATTCAGAATTAAATACAGAGGAGAATTTTACAATATTATTATCTGCTTCTTATCCTTTTTTTTCAATTTCAAAAAATAAATTTATTCTTGAAGATGCTGAAAAATATCTCGTTGATTACTATTATGGAGAAAACTTTCCCGAAGGTATAATAGCGGAAGTTTTCAAAAACTCAATCATTGAACAATTAATAAAAATTTCAAAAGATAGCGATCAATATCATCATAATGCTATCTTTGAGATATTATTAAGAAATATTTCTTTATTTGATATAGATTTGCTTGAAGGTTTCAATTATTATCTACCTTATAGAATCTCATTATCCATTGAAGATTATTCTTCACTACCACTTATTTATTATATAATGACAGGTATTAAACCTTATAATATTGATGATTTAAAAAACTTGAATTTCTTTAATTTAAGAGATTTAAAACCTGAAGATATAAAAGGAAAGCTTGAACCCAAATTAATTCAGGAATGGGATTATATTGAAAAAATTTTAATGGACCTTGAAAATCTTTATACAATTCCAAAGACTTATATTATAGAACTATCAAGTAAATGTAATTTTTCATGTAATTTTTGTATATCTAAAGAGGAATTAATAAGAGAATCTGAATATTTAGATAAAAATAGACTTTTTAATTTTATTGATAAAAATAAGAATTATCTGATTGACTCAAAATTTATTATTGGTGGTTTTGGTGAACCATTTTTGCATAAAGACTTCAATCAAATTATAAATTATCTTTCAAAAAATAATCAGATTTATATAGAGACAAATGGTTCTTTTCTTACTAAAGATTTTTTTAATAATTTTGATAATCCTGAAAATATTTATTTAATTATAAGTCTGGATGCTATTAAAGAAGAAACATATAAAGCACTTGGTAAAAAGATGATTTTCTCTTTATTGCTAAAAACAATTAATGAATTACTTGAAAAATATCCAGATAATATATATATATCTTTTATAAGAATACCTCAAAATGATGATGAAATAGAGGAATTTTATTCATATTTTCAAAAATATGAAAATAATATAATTTTCAGAAAATTTAATTCATATTCGAATAAATTAGAAAACCTTGAGGTTGCAGATCTCACTCCGGTCCAAAGATTCCCATGTTACCATTTAAGAAGAGAAGTTTTTATTTTATCCGATGGGAAAATTGCTCTATGTTATTCTGATTTTAATGGAAATTTAATCAATTTAAATATTGAAGATAAAATGGAAAAGATAATAGAAAAATATAA
>JBKBTB010000034.1:0-12655 GCA_046291015.1 Exilispira sp.
CTTATTCTCTACAAAAAAAGATTTCCAAAATAGGTTTATTCATCGAAGATGCAATTAAATTTGATGAAATCGCATTATATGAGATTCAAAAACCTCTTTTTTCTTATCCATCATTAACATTTGATGAAAACAATAAACTGGATATTTCTCAAATTTATGAGAATTCAGAAAGAAATTATATAGTTTATGATGAAAATAATAATTTTTTGGGTATATTGAATATTGATTCTATATTTCATTCGGGAAATATTAAAACAATATACAAAAAAAATGAAATACCATTAATTAATAATATACCCGTGGCTTATGAAGGGAAAAATCTTCTTGTTGCTATTGAATTAATGAAAAAAAATAATTCTTCATTTTTAATTACAATAAATGAATTTGGTCAATACTTTGGATTAATTACAAAGGAGGATTTATTTTCATTTTTTTCAAATATAATAATTTCAAAAGAGGATTTATACAAATTTAATATTAAAAAAGTTGGTGAAAAAACATATATTGTACCTGGATTTACAGAACTGACAAGTTTAAGCAGGGTTATTGGATTTGAATTAACTGATGATTATTATCATACATTCAATGGATATTTAATCAATCGTTCAGGTAAAATACCTAAGGAGGGGGAAATGTTTATTATTGATAATTTTTTAGAAGTTAGAATAGTTAGCGCAAATAAAAAATTTGTGGAAAAAGCAA
This sequence comes from Exilispira sp., assembly GCA_046291015.1. Taxonomy (GTDB): domain Bacteria; phylum Spirochaetota; class JAAYUW01; order JAAYUW01; family JAAYUW01; genus Exilispira. The sequence goes on from JBKBTB010000034.1 coordinate 703, forward strand.
TTGTTAAGATTATAGGTCCCAAAGAGGAAAAAATAAAAAATGATTAAAAATATTGATCCAGATTTTGACTATATTATTGATAAATATAAGTTAAAAATTGATTTTAATGATGATATTTATAAAGAATTGAATCTTATAAATTATAATGAAATATTAAAAACTGAAATAAAATATAGAAAAGACCTTAGAAATTTATTTACAATTACTATGGATAGCTTAAATGCTAAGGATTTTGATGATGCCTATTCATTAAAATACGAGGATGAAAGATGGCATTTATTTGTTCATATTGCAGATGTTGCATATTTTGTAAGAAAAAATTCTATTTTAGATAAAGAAGCTTTCGAAAGAGGCAATTCATATTATCTTGGACCCTGGGTCATACATATGTTGCCACCAGTTCTATCTGAAAATTTTTGTTCATTAAAAGAAAATGAAGATAGATTAACTGTAACTTGCGAAATTAAATTAGATAAATATGGTAATATTGTTGATTATAGTATATATCGATCTATTATTAATGTGAATAAAAGAATACCTTATGAAATTGGTAATAAAATATTAAAAGAAAAAAATGATCCAGTTTATAATTTTCTACATCTATCAGTTAAATTAAAAGATATTTTATATTTAAAAAGAATTGAGGAAGGTTCATTAAACTTTGACTTTCCCGATTACATTTTAGTCTTTAAAGATTCCTATATTATTCCTTTTGATATCATAAGGTATGAAAGAGGAGATTGTGAAAGAATAATAGAAGAATTTATGCTTTGCGCCAATAAAGTAATTGCTACTTATGGTAGCAAATTAAATAATTTTCTTTTTAGAATTCATGAAAGACCTGATAGTTATTCAAGTAGGAATAAAAAGATTATATCAAATCAAAGACTTACACATAAAGAATTAAATAGTATATTAAATGAATTCAAAAATACAGACAAACAATTTGCAATTGAAAGGATGATATTGAAATCCTTGAAAAGAGCCAATTATGATAATAAAAATATCGGGCATTTTGGTTTGAATTTTAAAAAATATACTCATTTTACATCTCCTATAAGAAGATATGCTGATTTGATAACTCACAGATTGATATTTAAAGAAAAATATTCAGATGATGAGTTAAAAAAAATTTCAATAATGACTTCAATAAAGGAGCAGATAGCAGCTTCAGCGGAAGAGGAGTATTTTAAGATTAAAAATGCACATTTTATGAAAAAATATTTAAACCAAAGTTTTGAAGTAAGTGTAACTGGAATAATTTCTAAAGGAGTTTTTTGCAGAATAGATAGATATGGTTGTGAAGGATTGCTTGCTGCGAAATTATTAGAAGAAAAAGGATATCTTTATAATAAAAAAAAACAAATATATGAAAATAAAAATAATAAAAAAGATATTTCGCTTGGTACAAAATTAAATCTTATATTGATAAAATCCGATTCGAAAAAGGGATTTATAGATTTTTCATTTAATAAAATAGGAAAAAGGAATAAAGATGAAAAAATTAAAAAAAAGAGAAGGAATACAGGTAGACATGACACCTTTAATTGATATGATGTTTCTTTTAATCATCTTTTTTCTCATTGCTACAAGCTTTCAAACATATAAAAAAATTACAGTTACATTACCTGGCTCAGAAACAGGTGAAAATCCGGCAAATGAAAATTTTATAATTACGATAATGAATGATGGTCTTATTGTCATAGAACAGAATGAATTTACAATTTCAGGTTTTGAAAAATTTATTAAAGAAAATGCTTTTTCTTTATCATCAAAGCAAATTTATTTAAATGCAGATAGAAATACAGATTATGAGATGGTCATAAAGGTTCTTGATATTTTAAGGAAAAATTCACTTCAATCAATTTCCCTTGGAGTTAAACCATATTGATTTTATTTTATATTGAAAATTTTAAATAGAAACAATAAAATTATAAAATAATTTAAAATAAAATTAGGAAAATGGATAAACAAATAATAAAATCTGTTATAATATCTTTAATTTTTCATATTTTAGTTATTATTTTCTTTTCTTTTTTTGTAAATTTTCCTGTAACTGAAAAAAATCTGGATTTTAAACCTTTAGAAATTGAAATTAAAAGCAATTTTTTTTCCAGTAACTTTCCATCCGATATTCAATCAAAGGAGAGTTATCAGTTAAAACAAACTCAAAAGCCCACTGATAGTATTTATAAAGAAAAAAAGAAGGAGAGTTTAAATGATAGATTAAATCAAACTATAAAAGATGATGGGAAATTACAGGATAATACTGAAAAACCATTAATTGCTCCAATAGAAAATAAACTCAGCGAAACTAAAATAGATGATAATAATGATGTTGAAAAGGATACCAATTTAGATTATTTATCATCTACAAATATTAGCAATTCGAGTACCAATGAATCAATCGGTAATGAAACGGATGAAAGCGATATCAGCAATTTGGTTCAGCAATTGATTAATTCTCAAATTGGAGAAACTTCGGGGCAAAGTTCGAAAGAAAATATTCAATGGAATTCCGGTGCAAATAGATGGGTTGTTAAAAAAATTAAACCCGTTTTGCCTGAAAAATACAAGAAAAAAGGTAATTCAATAATATGTAAGATCTATATTGAAATTAATAAATTCGGAACAGTAATTTCGGCAATTATAATTCAATCTACAGGTTTTATAGAGCTTGACCAATATATTATTTCCATTATTAAAGATTGGAAATTTAATCAGGTAACATATGATAAAATTGATTCTGGTTATATTACAATTTTGTTTTTGTTCAATTAATATGCTGTTTATTGTTTTTAATTGACTTTAAATAATTAAAATGTAGAAAAACTTATGAAAGAAGAAATCAAATCAAGGAGTAATAAATGCTTTTTCAGTTTAAAAGAACTTTTATCCTTTCTTTTTTACTTTTCACAATTTTTACTCTTCTATTCTCTTATTCTATGATTTATGCACAGGACAATCTTTCAATTGAACAATTTATTGGGAAAAAAATCTCAAAAATTATCATAAATGGATTAAATATTGTAACGAAAGAAGAAATTTTATTTTTACTACCGGTTAAAGTTGGAGATATATTAACATTTTCTATATTAAATCAAATAATACCGGTTTTATACAAAACAGAATACTTTAAGTCAATAACTTATGATCTTTCTTTTGATGTTGATGGTAGTGTAATTATTACAATAAATGTTCAGGAAAGAGAACTTATTAATTCGATAAACTTAAAAGGCAATAAAGCACTTTCGAAAGATAAAATAACTGAAGTTTTAATTTTACATTCCGGAGATTTTATTTCAGAAATCAAAATAAAAAAATCTATAGAGCTTATAAAAAATCTTTATTTAAATGAAGGGTTTGAAGCTCCTGATATTGAATATGAAATAATTAAAAATTCAAATGATAATAGTGTTAATATAATAATTAATATAAAAGAAAAGAAAAGATATATTATAAAAAATATAGTTTTTGAAGGAAATAAAGTATTTACAGAAAAAGAATTTTTAAAAGTTATGCAGACCAAAAAACAATTTAAATTAATCTTTGAATTTAATAAAGGAGTTTTGAATCAAGGTAAACTTGAGCAGGACTTGCTTTCCATTTTGAATCTATACTACTCTAAAGGTTATCTTGATGCAGAAGTAATAGTCAAAGATATAAAAGTTAATGAAACCGATAAAGAAAAACAAATAACATTAATTATAGCAATTTCTGAAGGAGAACAATATATATTGAATTCATTTATAATTACAGGAAATAAATTATTTGATCTTTCCAGTTTTTTAAAACCTGAATATATAAACCCAAATGTTATTTACAATAAAATAGCCATTCAATCTATAGCAGATCAGATTAAACAATATTATGGTAACTATGGTTATGTTTTTGCCAATGTCGATATAGAGGAAAATATTAATTATATTGATAGAAAAGTTGATATAATAATGACAGTTTCAGAAAATAAAAGAGCACATATTGAGAAGATAATAGTAAAGGGAAACACAAAGACAAAAGATATTGTAATTATTCGTGAGTTAATGATTCAGGAAGGGGAGACTTTTAGTATTGATAAAATTAGACAATCTATATATAATTTGTATAACACACAATTTTTTAGTGTTGTAGATGTTCAATTTCAACCTGGTTCTGATGATACCTTAATAAATTTAATAATAGCTGTTGAAGAAAAAAATACCGGGCAGCTTAAATTTGGAGCCACATTTTCTCCAGGAATAGCAAATAGCTTTGGATTAAGTGGTAGTATTTCTGAACCAAACTTTTTAGGTTTAGGACTTCAATTCTCTGCTGAATTAAGCATTTATTTGGATAATAAATATATAGTTACTCTATCATATCTTGATAAATGGTTTTTAGGTCAACCAATTATTTTTGGAGTAAGTTTATCAGGAAGTGTCTCCCAAAATACTGGCTATGTTGATAATGACCAGAACAATGAACCAGACTTAAATCCAGATGATCCGGATAACTATCTTACAATGAATTATTGGCAGGATAAATTTGGATTATCTTTTACTTTTGGAAAAAGATGGAGACCATATTTTTCTCTATCAGGTTATTTGTCTGCAAATATTTTAAGATATCATAGTGTTGAAGGAGTTACAAGTATCCCGTATCTTTCAGAATATGCATTTAAACCATTTATTGAATTTGCAAATGGTAATGATAATTACTGGTCATATTCGGGTTCCATTTCATTGATAGCAAAATACGATACAAGAGATTACTATCTTTTCCCTACCAGAGGTTTTTTTATAAAAGGAATGATAGGTTATTATGGTGGATTATTGTTTGGAGATTCACAGTTTATTAAAACAAATCTGGGATTTAATATAAATCAGTCTTTATTCTGGAAATTTGTCCTATCATTCAATACTTCACTTGATTTTATCTTCCCTCAATTAGATGGGCAAATTGCCATAGCACCAGAAGATTTACTATATGTCAATGGTTACACAGATATTCGTGGCTGGAAAATTAAAATGAATCCTTATTATGGAAAGGCAAAAGGTGTTTTTTCTATTGAATTACAAAGAGAAATAGTGGTACAAATGCTTTCATTTACAACTTTTATTGATTTTGGTTATCTAATGAAAACTCCTTCAGATCTTTTAATTATGAATATTGGTAATCTTTTTGGAACTATCGGTTTTGGAATTAAAATTCAAATCCCTCAATTACCCCTTAGATTGTATTTAACCCATCCTTTTATTGTAACTTCAAATGGTAGTATAGATTTTCTTAAAACTTCATTCTGGTACTGGGATTTTACTTTAACAGTTGGAGATATCTTTACATTTTAATATAGATATTTTACGGGGGAAGAATGAAAAAAAAGGAAATTATAATTCCTCTATTGTTAATGTTATTTTGTCTATTCTTTCTTTCACCAGATTTTATAAAGGTAGCTGTAGTAGATATGGAGTATATTTTGAAAGAATATAAAATTACTTTAGTAGATATCAAAAGGCAATTTTATATTGATGAGATGACTTCTAAATTTGAAAAAATAAAATCTGAGATTGATTCAATAAATCAAAAATTATCTAATCCGAATCTTACAGCTGAAGAAAAAAGCAAACTTGAATCTGCAAAGCAAGATAAACTAAATGAAGCCATACAACTTAGAGATTATTATAAAAAATTAGATGATGATTTGCAGCAAAATAGACAAAAATATATAATGGAAGATATAATTTTTTCTATTAAAAAAGTTTGTGAAAAAAAGGGTTATGCTATCGCTTTTGATTCCAAGATGATAGGTATTTTATACTATGCAGATTATATAGATATTTCTCGAGATGTACTTGAATATCTTTTTATAATGATTGTTAGATTTTTAAAAGATAATAATGTAACCAATCCTGAAAAATATGGAATAGATCCAAATTTATATAAACAATATCAGTAATAAAATTAATAAAAGTAAAGAATTTATATTAACTAAAATATGGTTAAATATTATTTTAATAATAATTTTGCTGAAATATTGGAAAAATTTGGTAATGTCAAAATTTTAGGTGATCGAAAGAGGATATTTTGTACTATTTCTAATTTAGAAGATATAAAGATCAATTCATTAATTTATGTAAATGATAAAAATTATTTAATGAAAGCTATTGATTCACCAGCTTCTGTTATTATTATACCATTAAATCTTGAACCTATAGCATTAAATTTGTTAGAAAAAAATTTGAAAAAAACCTTCGTTGTTTCTCAAAATCCAAAGCTTTTATTTGCTCATGCTTCCAAAATTTTTAAAAAAAGAATTTTAAAGTATGGGATTGATAGAAATACCATCATCAAATCTAAAATTAATAGAAAAGAAGTTGAAATACAACCATATGTTGTAATTGGTGAAAATGTTGTTATTGAAAGAGATGTGATTATAGAGTCTTTTGTAAATATTGGTAATAATTGTAAAATAGGAAAAGGCACAGTAATTTTTTCAGGTGTAAAAATTTATGATAATTGCGAGATAGGAAATAATTGTATAATACACTCAAATACAGTTATTGGCGCCGATGGTTTTGGCTATGCTTTTGATAATAATAATTATCAAAAAATTGAACACATTGGAAAGGTAATTATTGAAGATAATGTAGAAATAGGAGCTAATTGTTGTATCGATAGGGCAACAATAGGTGAAACAAGGATAAAAAAAGGTACTAAAATAGATAATCTTGTTCAGGTTGCTCATAATGTTACTATCGGTGAAAATAGTGTTATTTGTGCTCAGGTTGGTATAGCTGGGGGAGCTCAAATAGGAAATCATGTTACTTTTGCCGGTCAGGTTGGAGTTTCAGATCATGCTATTGTTGAAGATAATGTTATTGCTGGAGCTCAGTCTGGATTAATACCAAAAAAATATGAAAAAAATAAATTTTTTCTTGGAACACCAGCAATTGATGCTTTAAAATTTAAAAAGTCTACTATATTGTTTTCTCAATTACCAGAACTTGCAAAACAGATCTATGATATTCAGAATACTTTAAATGAAATAAGAAAAAACTTTATAGATAAAGGGTAAAATTATGAATACAATTGATAAAAGTGCTAAAATAGCTGATGACTTAATTATTGGTACTGGAAATAATATTGGTTCTAATGTTATAATAAAGCATGGATGTGTAATTGGAAATAATAATATTATTTTAGATAATGTTATAATTGGTCCATATGTTACAATTGGTGACAACAACCAAATAGGGTATTTTTCATATATAGGTGGAGATCCTCAAGACCATGATTTTATCAAAAACTCCATTTCTTATGTTGAAATTGGAAACAATAATATAATAAGAGAATATGTAACAATACATAGAGGTACAAAGCCTCAAACAAAAACAATAGTTAAAGATAATAATTTTATTATGGAATATGTTCATTTCGGACATAATGTCCAAATTGGAAGCAATTGTGTTTTTACCAATCTAGTCCAGCTTTCTGGTTATAGTATTGTTGAGGATAATGTGGTTTTGGGGGGTATGTCCGGAACACATCAGTTTTGTAAAATAGGTTCCTATTCAATGATTGGAGGGAAGTCATATATCAATAAAGATATTATTCCTTATTCTTTGGTTTTTGGTATACCGGCAAAGATTATAGGAATAAATTCTATTGGATTAAGAAGAGCTGGTTTTAGCTCTATGGATCGAGAAATTATAAAAAATATATTTCACATCATATATAATAGTGGTCTTACATACACAAAAGCTGTTGAAAAGGTTTCTACCGAATTTGCAGGTAATGTTTATGCAGAAAATATTATTTCATTTATAAAAGCAAGTAATAGAGGAATTGCTTCATTCGGTTATAAAAAAAATGGAAATGAATAATAAAGAAATAAGTAAAAAAAGATTTTTGGCAATTGATTGGGGGAAAAAGAAAATTGGATTTGCAATTTCAGATCCGGCAAATATTTATGCAATGCCAATTAAACCAATAGAAAACAAAGATGACTCTTTTAAAGTAATTTTAGAAATAGTAAAACAATATAAAATAAATGAAGTTATTATAGGATTACCTCTTTCAGAAAATAAGGAAGAAACTTCCATTTGCAAAATTATAAGACAATTCTCAGAAAAACTTATGAATTTACTTAATGAAAATGGATATTTTGTTAGTATTTCATTTCAGAATGAATTTTATAGTACTAAAAATGCAGAAAGTATTCAAAAAAATTATATAAATAAAAAGAAAAATTGGGATATTTATAAAGATTCATATTCTGCAATGGTAATTCTGGAAGATTATCTTTTTAGTATGTCGAAGAAATAATATTTTTAGGTTATATTTTCTAAATTAATCTTCAATAAAAATAGTAAAAAAACAATAAAATTTTGATGTTGAAAAAAATCAACACTGCTGTGAATAAATATAACAGTTTATAAAAATTATCTTACTGATAAACCTTTGATTACTAATAATATTATTAATTTTTTTTAGGCACAATAATTGCTTAATAATAGATAATGAAGAGAAAAACTATTAAAAAACCGATAACTAGAAGTGGTATTTCCATTCATTCAGGCAAAATTACTGCATTAACATTTAAACCATCTTTTTATAATAAAGGAATTATTTTTTATAATACTTTAAAAGATCCTTACAGACTTTATCCCATTCCGCTTTCACCTTTTGTTGTAACAAAAACAAATAATAGTACATGTATTGGATTGAAAAATACTATTAATACTGTTGAACATCTTCTTTCTGCTTTGTTTGCTTTTCACATATCGGATTTAATTATTGAGGTTGAAGGAGATGAGATACCAATCTTTGATGGTTCTGCATATTACTTTATTGAGATGATTCGTGAAGCAGGAATTAAAGAACTTGAAGAAAATCAAAATGTATTAAAAATTAATTATCCAATCTGGGTTATTTCAGATGATAAATATATTATAGCAATGCCTTCTTCTAAATTTTCTATAACTTATAGCATAGATTTTAGTTCAAAAACCAATTTATTACCTTATCAGGTAATCTATCTTACTTTAGATGCAGATACTTATATTAAAGAGGTTTCAAGAGCCAGAACATTTGGATTCTTAGAAGATATTGAATACTTGAAAAATAACAATCTTGCTTTAGGTGGTAGTTTAGAAAATGCATTGATTTATACCAGAGAAGGCATATTGAATAAAGATATAAGATATCATGATGAAGCTATCAGACATAAAGTTCTGGATCTTGTTGGAGATTTATATCTTCTTTCAAGACCAATCGAAGGGCATATAATTGCTCATAAGGCTGGACATAGTCTTGATGTGCAATTTGCTAAAAAATTGTATTGGGCTGAATTTAATAAATCAAGTGAAGAGAATATTAAAAAAATAATAGATGATTTCGAAAAATTAACAAATAAATTAAAAATCTCAATCAATCAAAATTTCTAATTAATCAATAATTGATTTACATTAAATCTTCTTTACTTCTTTATTTTCTCTATAATTATTTAAATTTTTTACTTTTAATGTATACTAAATCAACTTATGGAAGGTTATTGTTATACTTCAGATACATTTACAAATAAAGCAATATCAAAATTAAAAGAATCCTTGATAAAAAGCGGTGGAAATGAATTATTTTGGGGTTGTAATCTTGATAAAAAGGGTAATTTAATAGATAAAGTAGAACCAATATTTTATGGTTCAGAAGAGTCTGTATTATTTGATATAAATATTTCAACAAAATATGATCTTGTTTTGCATAATCACCCCAGTGGAATATTAGAACCATCTGAAAATGACCAGAAAATTGCATATCAGTGCATGCGTTTAGCTATTGGCTTTGCAATTATCGATAATTTCCTTTTACAATGTTATTTTATTATTCCTCCAAGATCTATTAAAAAAAGAGAAAAAATAAATGAGGAAAATATTGGCAAATTACTTGGAAATCCTGATGAAACCTTATATAAAGTATTGCCAGATTATAAAATACGCAGCAGTCAAATAGATTTATCCAGATTGGTATTAAAAATTATAAATGAAGATAAAATAGGTTTTATTGAGGCTCCCACTGGTATTGGTAAATCACTTGCATACTTAATACCTTCTTTATTATATTCAAATAAGAATAATGTTAGAATAATTATTTCTACTTATACAAAAAATTTGCAAAATCAACTGATAAAAAAAGATATACCGATTAGTCTTAAAATTGCAAAAAAAGAATTGAAATATGAGGTAGCGTATGGAAGGCAAAATTATTTATGTTATTTAGCATATTTTAATTTTAAAAATAATATTAATAATATATTATTTGAAGTAATAGATGGGGAAATATTAAATCAGCTGGATATTTGGGTTGAAAAAACATCAACAGGTTTATTGTTGGAACTCTCATCAAATTTTGATAAAAGAATTATTGAAGAGTTAAGAAGTAGTTCTTCAAGTTGCATTTCATTGAAATGCAAATTTTATAACAGATGTTTTTTTTATAATTCAAAAAGAAAATTAAATGGAAGTGATATCATAGTTACAAACCATCATTTATTACTTTCTTACGAACTTTCCGATGATTTTTCTGATTTTTTCCCACCTTATAATACAATAGTTTTTGATGAAGGGCATAATTTACCAGATGTTTTAGAAAGTCTTTCAACATTTTCATTTACTACATTTGAAATACAGAAAAAGTTGAGTAAATTTTTAAATCCAGCCCGACCCAATTTGGGATTAATCAATATTATAGAAAATCAAATAAATAAAAGCAAATTACCCGATTCTTCTCATGGAAGAAAAATATTAAAAAATATTGAAGAACTTAAAGCTAATATTTTAAATCTTTTTAAAATGTTAGCAGATCTTCAAAATCAAGATTTTTATCAAATATATTCTATTTTCAATAAGATTAATTTGGATAATTTTCAAGGGAAAAGATCAAAATGTATAATAAATTTAACAGAATTAGCAAATGATAGACAGGATATACTACTTGAAATTTTCAATTTTATTAGTGTTCCATTTTCTTTTATTATAGATTTAGTTAATTTATTTAATGATACTTTACAACTGACTGAAGTTATAATTTCGAATGAGCAATATAAAACAGATGAACAATTAAATAACAATAAGGGAGAAATTTTTTATTATTTTTATTCAAATCTAAAATCAATTATAAAATTTTTTAATCAGATAAATGAATTTTATGATGAACTTTATGCTTTGACAGAAAATAAAAAGGCAAATGCAAAATATTTAAAAGTACTCTGGATAGAATTAATAAGTAACACAATTCATTTTTATTTTTATGATGAAAGTAAATGTTTGAATTTTAGTAACATCATTGATGTGAAAGCCAGATCAACAATATTTATTTCTGCAACAATTTCATGTGATAATTCTTTTGATTATATAAAAGAACAGTTATTTTTAAAAGATTTAATAGATGATAGAGTTGTTGAAAAGACATTTGAACCAGTATTTCCTTATGAAAAGAACTCATCTTTGTTTATAATAGAAGGATTAAATCCTTTAGATAAAAGAAATTATAAAAACCAGACTTTTAATATAATTTCTGATATTTTACAAAGTGTAAAAGCAAAGACTATGATATTGACAACTTCTTTTACTGATATAAATGATATTTCTGAATTTATAAAAAATAATAATAAAAGACTGGATCTTTACATTCAAAATGAATCATTTTATAGTAATTCATTGATAGAAGAATTTAAAAGAAATAAAAATGGACTTCTTATAGCGAATATGAGTTTCTGGGAGGGAATTGATCTTCCTGGTAAAGAGCTGGAAATTTTAATAATAAGCAAATTACCTTTTAAGGTTCCAGATACTCCAATATTAAAAGCAAAATTAGTAAACTTTTTTGGATTATCTAAAATTTTGATAAAAAAAAATTTTTTAATATAATCTTTCACAATTTTCCGAGTTCTATCTTCACTCATTCCGTCTACAATCAA
>JBKBTB010000262.1:0-2592 GCA_046291015.1 Exilispira sp.
ATGGTAATTATAAAATTGGTTTAATTCTTTCGCTGATATCTATTCCTTTAATTTTGTTAGCCCAAAAAAATATTGATAAGGAAATTATTTTATTTTATCCTTTTTCAAAACAATCACTAAAGGACAATAAAAAATTTCTAATTATCGAGTTTTTATATTTTTCATTATACTATATATCATGGGAAGCTTTATTTAGAGGCTTTTATCAAAAATTTTTCTTCTTTATTTTTTATAAAATTCAAGGCTCAACAAATTTAATAACAAATATTTCTTTGAACCTTCATTCTATAAATTTTTCATTCAGTAATCCGATTTTTTTAATACTTTTTATATCAGTAAATTTACAGACACTGGTTTCCACATTATTTCATATAGGCCATCCTAAAATAGAAATCTTTGCTTCATTGATTGGTGGTTTTATTTTTGGAATTATAAGTATAATAACTCAATCAATCTTTTATACAGTTTTTATACATGCCTTTTTAGGTATAACAATTGATTATAATATTAAAAAGAAAATACAAATTGAGAGACAATATTAAAATGAAAATATTAATTACAGGTGCAACCGGTTTTATTGGTCAAAATCTATTATCTTATATTCTTAATAATGATGATTCAAATGACAAATTGAAATTAAATGACTATGAAATTTATGCATTTGTACTTCCAGGTGACAAATTTGAAAAGGATCTTTTTAAGTTTAAAGACAATAAAAATTTTAATATTATCCATGGAGACATAACGAGAAAAGATGATGTTGAAATAGCAGTTAATGGTATTGATATTGTCATACATTTAGCTGGATTGATTTCCTACTGGAAAAAAGATTTAGATAAACTTAATGATGTGAATATAAAAGGAACTGAAAATATTGTAAATGCATGTATTAAATTCAAGGTTAAAAAATTAATACATATTTCTTCGGTAGGTGCTATAGGTTTTTATAAAAATGGTTTAATTGCAGATGAACAGGTTGATTTTAACTATCCAGCAAATTTATATTATATGGTAACTAAATACAAAGGGCAAAAGGTAGTTGAATCAGCAATCAAAGAAAAAGGATTAAATGCGATAATTCTATGCCCTGCATCGATAATGGGACCAGGTGATCCAGATATAAATACGCCACATAATCAAATATATAAAAAAGTATTTGAAGGGAAAATGTTTGGCTGTTTTTCCGGGGGTTTAGCAGTTGTAGATGTTAGAGATATAGTTAAGATAATAATTAAAATATTAAAATATGATTATCCTTCTGACAAATATCTAATTGTTGGTAAAAATTTAAAATATAAAGAGGTAATTAAAACAATTGAAAGATATTCTTCAAAAAAAACATATCCTTTTATTATAAGCCCATTAATATTGTCTATTGCAGGATTTATTTTAGAAGTTATATCTATATTTACAGGTAAAAAACCTCTTTTAACTTATGGTTATGGTAAATTGAGTGGCTGGAATACTTATTATTCAAATGAAAAAAGTATAAAAACTTTTAATCATAGTTATATCGATTTCGATAAAACAATTAAAGATTCATGTAAATATTTTGAAGAAAAATTTATTAAAAAAAGTATATGATTACTTAAAATCTATAATATAAAGATCTATTTTATAGAATCTATTACATAGAATGGATTTATTTGTAAAAAAATTTATTATTTTACAAATGGATGTCCTTGCTTATTCATGCAATATCTATATATCTGTTCGATAATAACTAATCTTGCAAGCTGATGTGTGAAAGTCATTTTTGAAAACGATAATAATAGATTTGCTCTCTTTTTTATATCATCCGAGATTCCATAGGCTCCACCTATAATTATAGTTATAGATTTTTTTAATTCAAATGCCTGATCTAATGATTTAAAAAGCTCACTGGAATTTAATTCCACTCCATTTTGATCACATACAATTAAAAATGAATCATCCATAATTTTATTTTTAATTTTTCCTTTTTCTTTTTCTATTTCAATTTTTCCAGATAGTCCCAACTCTTTTATTTCATATTGTATTATTTTAAAAAATGGCGATATTCTCTTGAGATATTCATTGATAATGGCTTCAATATTTTTATTGGATAATTTTCCAACAGAAATTAAGTAAATTATTTTGGGCATTTAAATACCAACTTATTCACAATTTGTTAGAAAATAAAATGTGCAAAATTTTATAAAAAAAGCCTAAAACTCATTTATTCATAAGGTTTGAGCAAAGGTTTATTAAAATATATAATCAAATACAGAATTTTTATTCACAATTTATTCACAATTTTTTAAGTTAAACTTTTTTATACATTTTTATTAAAAATTCCATATTTAATATTTAAGATATTTAATATTTAACAAGTGTCTTATTAAAATAAAATTTGCCTTCAAAGGGATTATCCAGCTCTAGTCATCATCAATCCAATTTCTTCTATTTTCACTTCACCCGGGATAAAAGCTCCAGAAATGCGACCATCAAATAAAACAATCACTCTATCTGATAGATTGAGTATTTCTTCAAGATCTTCTGAAACAAGAATAATTCCACAACCCTCTTCTTTTTTTCTCAGTAAAAGTTCTCTGATATATTCAGTGGCAGATA
>JBKBTB010000263.1:0-2586 GCA_046291015.1 Exilispira sp.
AATAATCTTAGCTACTCTTCTTCAAATATTTTCATATTAGATTTTTTATCATCAATAGAATATACTTACTATTTCTTACAAAATTCACAAAATAAATTTAAACTCTTTTTCGAACTAATACTTAAATTTTTACCTGGTAAAAATCTTTCTTTATTATTATTAAACGATATCAGTACAACATTTTCATCGGAAAATAGAGTTTTTGAAATTTATGCTCAAATTAAATTTATGGTTATATATTACATAATTAAAAATATTTCCATTGAAGGTTTAATAACCTACAAAAGCATTAATGATAAATTAAATTCTAATTTCTTCGAATATTTTTTCCTGGATATTAACCTGACCTATACTTTTTAGTTTATGGAGAAATTATGATAAAAAATAAAAACTATATTTATTTAATGATTTATATTTTTTTAGCTTTATTTACCTGTCAGAATATTTACTCACAGGAAAATAATTCTTATAAGACTTTTATTACAAATGGAAATGTCAATTATTATTTACCTAATTTTACTGGTGGCTTTGCTTTAATTGATGATTCCATTATACCTCAAAATGCTAAAATAGTTTGTGGAAAAGATGGATATTTAGAAATCCATTCAAAGACAAATCTCATTAGATTTTTACCATCTACCGAAATAGAAATAAGAAACAATAATATAGAGCTTCTAAGTGGAACAATTTATATTAATACAATTGATAGTATTTCTTTAACAATTAATAAAACAAATTTTAATATTTACAAAGGTATAATTGTCATTCAATTCTCAAAAGAAATTTTGATAAATTTCATTAGTGATGCTCAAATTGAACTAAATAATCAAATTTTTAAACCTACTAAAACAAAAAGAATTTTTAAAATTATTAACAATAATTTTCAAGAAACCAAAGACAAATTATCTCTTGAGAGATTTAGTTTTTTTTCAAGAGAAATAATCAATAAAATCAATTTTATTAATCAATTAATAGACATATTCTTTGAAAGAATATTCTATCTAATAGATAAAAATAATAGTTTTATAAAGGTTATTGAAGAATTCAGTAGCAATAAAAATGAAATTGAAGATAATATTATTTTAGAAATTAAAAAAGCTGAAGAAAGAAATAAAAATGATATTGAATCGTTAAAAGATTATGCTCTCATTTATCATAAAATTCAGAGCAATATCCTTGATTATAATTTTTTGAAATTTCATTATCTTGAATTTTATTTTCAGATGAGAAATTATATAGAATATTATAAAAAATTAATTTCATTCGCTAACAGTATATATGATTTAAATAATTTCGATGAATTTCCGGATTATTCTTCTAAATCATCATTTTTAATAGTGTATGATAAGATAAGATCTTTTTCTGATGCAGTTAAAACATCTTATCAGTTACTTGAAATGTCATATTTAAATATACTCGATTCTAATAGTCCTGTAAATAAATCATTTTCAAAATATGAATTACTTAAAAATCAATTGAAAGAACAAATTGAAAAAATAATTTTAGAATCATTTATCAATTTACCAAAAGATTTAAGGAATATCATAGCATCTACTTTTATAACTCAGCTTGAATGTAAAGCCTCTACAACAATTTATATCAACAAGTTATATGATATCTTACTTATATTGAATAATGAATATTTAGAAGATCAAAAAATTATTAATAAATTTTTCTCTCTTGATGATATTGTTTATAAATCGCTATATTTAAAACAAGCCGAAGATATAAATGCTGAACTTGAAAAAAATTTTAGTACATTAAATAAAAACATAACAATTCTAAAATATTTAACTACCAATTCAAATTTGATAAAAGATATCAAGACTTTAAATTTTTTAAATTCGATAATTGAATTTTATCCTTATTACAATGATGATTACCTTTCTGTCATTTATATAATCGAAGAGATAAAAAAGTCTTATTCTAAATATAATCAATTATTAAAATTATTTATTAAAAAAACTGATGAAAAATATTATCAAAATGTATTAAATTTAGAAATTGATAAATATTTAGATTATTTTAGATTTATTCAAAATGAGATTACCAAGATATATAATTCTGAAAAAAAGGATATCTTTTTTTTAGTATCACTATTAGATATTCAGAATAAATTAATATCTATCTCGTATTCATTGTATGACTTGTTAAAATCTAAATTTCCTTCTATCTATATGCCTAAGAAATTATATATTGAACAGCAAAGAGAATACTTAAATAAGTTAAAAGAAGAGATTTCAAATATTACTTTAGAGCAATCATTAAAAATGAAAGATGAAGAGATTAAAAGTTATTTAATAATTAGAATAGTTGTATTAAACCAGATAATTGAAGACATCAAGAGTTTTCGACAATCTATTAAAGATTATGAGATTCAAAAAACAAATTTACAAAAATCCCTTCTTTTATTTAATCTTTCAATAAATAATAAAAATTCATTTGATAGTGAAAACTACAAAGATAATCTTTCTATTATCTGGAATTCAGAACAGTTAATTGGTTCTTTCGATCAATTCTTTTTAAAACTCGATAGTTTTGAAAAGAATATCAATGAATTTTTTGATGAAATACAAAATCTTTATC
>JBKBTB010000264.1:0-2586 GCA_046291015.1 Exilispira sp.
TTATATTTGAATATTTTTTATTTTCATTGTTTTCAACTTTTTTAAGATTTTTAACCGGTACTTCTAATATAAAATTATCTATCTGTACCTTTGCTTTATCTTTATCCAGATAAATAATCTGTCCCTTTTTACCTAGTA
The DNA here is from genome assembly GCA_046291015.1 of Exilispira sp. GTDB lineage: Bacteria > Spirochaetota > JAAYUW01 > JAAYUW01 > JAAYUW01 > Exilispira. Next base: position 139 of record JBKBTB010000264.1, read on the forward strand.
TCCCTGTCTGGACTATATCACCTATTTGAAAAATTTCTATTTCTTTTATTTCAATATTTTTTTCTTCTTTAGTATTCTCTTCTTCTTTATTGTAATTTTGTAAGTAAATATTTATTTCTTCCTGAAATCTATTGAAATTTTGCATTAATTCTTTCGATCTATTCTTAGAGTATCCTTCTTTTTTTAATAATGAAATCTGGTTTTCAATATCCTTTCTTAATTCATTTAATTTTCCATTTACTTCAGTTAAAATTTCCCTTTCTATTTCTTTAGCTGTTTTGTTAAATTTTTGCTTTAATATATTTATTTCTTTTTCTTTATTTAAAAGTTCATTTTGAAAATTATTTAAATTAATCAATTCCTCTTTGTACTTTAAGACAAGACTGGAAAGTTGTTTTGATATCGATGAATTTTCATTATCAATTTTTGATAGAAATTTAGCCCTATCTATTATATATTTTGGTATTCCAAGTCTTTCCGCAATTTCAAAGGCATATGAATAACCAGGTAAATCAATCATTAAGATATATCTGGGTAACATCAGATTTTCATCAAACAACATAGATGCAATTATTGTTGATGAATTTTCTATGGCAAATTTTTTAACAAGATCAAAATGAGAAGTTATAATACCAAATGAACCTTTTTCTATAAGATTTTCAAGTATAGAAACCGCAAGAGCTTCTCCTTCTAAAGGAGAAGTCGCTGTTCCCAATTCATCTATCAATATAAGTGTATCACCTGATGCTTTTTCAATTATTTTTTTTAATTCAAGAATATGAGAAGAGAAAGTCGAAAGAGATTGCTCAATAGATTGCATATCTCCAATATCTATAAGAATATCCTTTAATATTGGAAGAGAAGAGCCAGAAGATGCTGGAACAAAAAATCCTGCTTGAAAGAGCAATTGAATCAAACCAATTGCTTTTAAGGTAACCGATTTACCCCCTGCATTTGGACCAGTAATTACTACAAACTGTTTTTTATCACCAAATTCAATACTATTTTTAACTGGCTTCTCGAGAAGTGGATGGTAAAATTGATTTAATTTAAAAATATAATTATTGTTTATCTCAATTCTATTATAACCATTTTCAAATGCTATTTTTGCTTTTGCATTTACAAAATCTATATTTGCCAATAAATTGATAAAATCATTAATTTTTTTATAAGATGAAATATATAACTGTGTAACATAATGTAAAATCCTGGCAATCTCAAGCTCTTCTTCTGCTTTAAGCTGATAAATTATATTATTTATTTCAATAATTTCAATTGGTTCAATCAATATTGTTTTACCTGAATCAGAAAAACCAAAAGCTATACCATTTACATTGTTTTTTTTGCTTAATTTTACAGGTAATAAATACCTATTATCTTTTAATACATAGTTTTCACTGACAAGATAATCCTTATATTTATTTGCAATATTTGAAATTATTTCCAAAAATTCTTTTTCCTTTTTCTGAATCTCTTTTCTAATCGAATATAATTTCGAAGAAGCCTTATCGGAAATATTTCCGGAATCAGTAAAAATATGTTTAATAGAACTTATCTCATTTTCAAAATTGTAATTTATATCATATTTGCTTTTAAATAAAGGGGCATAAAAGCTTGAAAATGCTTTTATTAGTTTTTCAGAATTTAATAGAAATAAAAATACTTTATAGGCTGATTCTTTTTCTAAAATTAAACCATTTTTAATATTCTGTAGATCTTCAGTTATATCTGAAAAACCAGATAAAGGTAAATTGATTCCTTTTCTAAGATTTTCAAGAAACTCGGTTATAATGTTTAACTCATATTCAAGTATGTTTTTATCATAGTAGAAATTGATATTATCGAACTTAATAATACCATAAGTTGTATAACAATACTTTTTATAACTATTTATTATAAGATCAAATTCAAGTTTTTTTATGGATTTTAGGCTTATCATTATTTTTACTATTAATTTTAATGTTTTATTTTTTCTTTATTAATTAAACCCTGTTACTTAAGAAAATTTTCTATAATTTTTAAATTGCTTAAATATTTTTCATACAATTTATATGAAAAAGAAGATTCAACAAGATTATTCAATGCTTTGAAATCAATATTTCTAATAAAAATATCGAATATCAATAAAATAATAATTGAAAAAAGAATACCCAGTAAAATTCCCAATAAAAATCCAAGAAATTTATCTATTGATTCAAAATTTGATCTGTCTAATTCATTATCTAAAAGTCTTTTAATAGGATTTGTCAGTAATAGTAATAAAAAATAGAATGTAATAAAAGTTATTATGATAGATAATATTTTAGCAAAACCCTGTCCAATTCCCTTATCCAGTAAAAATGCATGTACATAGCTGGAAAGAAATATAGTTAGAAGTATAGATAAAATTAAGGTTAAAATACCAATAATTTCCTGAATAAAACCTTTCAATAATGATTTAATACCAAT
>JBKBTB010000265.1:0-2582 GCA_046291015.1 Exilispira sp.
CTTATTATTTGGTTTTCCCTTTTTAATATTATCTTTCTTGGCAGATTTGCTTTTCAATCATGATAAAAAAATCAAGATACTTTTACATATATTAATATACACCATTATCATCCTTCTTATTATAGATTCTATTTATTTTTTTAAAAATACCGGGTATTTTTTATCTATTTTTATTATGTTAATTTTTTCATTTATACTGAATATTCTGGAAAATAAAGGAAATCTAATTTATTCTTCTTTCATATTATTTATTTACAGTATATATATTCTTTCTTTCGATTTTTTAAGATATATTAGCGCATTAAATGAAAATTATTATTTCTTTTTCCTTTTATTTTCCTTTTTCATTATTTTTTTTATAAATCTTGCCAATCTTTATTTTATTAATAGTTATTATAAAGAAAAGCGTAAAAATGAATTTTTAAATAAATTGAATCAATTAACATTTTTATTTTCAAAGCATCAGGATAAAATTAGTTTTTTTACAGAGATTTCTCATTTTTTACTCGATTATATAAATTATCAGCTTATTTTTATAGGCATAACCGATGAAAATTATAAAAAATTGGATATTTTATTTGCAATGGAAAAAGGTAGTATATTAAAAACTCAACAGATAAATTTATCAAATACCATGACCTATCTTGCCTTAAAATCAAAAAAAGATTATACTTATTTTATAGATATTTCTAAAATTCCTGACACTATGTATGCAAGACTTAATAATAGTAAGATTAATACAAAATCATATCTTGGCATTCCTATAAAAGATAAATATCAAAGGAATTATGCAATTTTAGGTATAGAAAGAGAAATAACCGATAAGATAAAAGAGGATGAAATAGAACTTCTTCTTCTTTTAGCAAAAAATATTCAATTTATCTTGAGTTTTAAGTAATACATTTGTAATATAAAAGTTACAAAATATTTTAATTTAATTATTTATTCATTTTTTGAAAATTATTATAAACTTTGAGGGAATGTATTGGAAAAAAATATTTCTTATATTTTAGAAATTGAAAACAAAAAATTAGATTTATTACATCAATATTATGAAATATTAAAAGACATACAGAATGTTGACATAAAAGAGGAAGAATTTGAACAAATTTTAATAAATTATCTGGATAGACTATCCTTCATTTTCAATGAATTAAAAGAATATAATAAGATTTTTAATTCAATAATTAAAAATAATAACCAGTTTTTAAATTATCTTTCTTCAGAAATTGAAAATGAAGAAAGATTAAAAAAGCAAATAGAAAATATTATTGATAAAATTATTGAAAAATATTTTAGAGAAAAAAATGAAATTCAAAATAAATTAAAAAATTTAAAGATTCAATCAAATAATCCTCTTACTGAAAATAATCCAAGATTTTTCGAAAAAAAAATTTAATAATTCAAAATTTTTTAAAAAAAATATAAACTAAATTTGACTTTAATATTCTACTATTTTATATTTATATAAGTAAAAAGTTTATAAAATGTATTCGTAACATACTAAAAGTAATGTCAAGGAGCATTTTATGAAATTTGGTATTTCTCAAAAAATACTTATTTATTTTTCAATAATATCATTGATAATATTTTTAGTTTTTTCCTTTTTTGTTATATCACTAATTCAAAATAATATTATCCCTTACACTAAAAATCTTGTAAATGAAATGACTGTAAGAACAAGCCATCAACTTGGCAACCTCATAGAAGGCTATATCAATGAATTAAAAGTTTTATCAAATGATAAGGCTTTTAAAAGTGGAAACTGGGATTTAGTAATAGAGCAAATTGATTATCTTGCTGATAAAATCAATGCAGATTTTGAAATGATCTTTTTCGCAGATACTAATGGTAAAGCCTATACTTCTACAAAAGCGAATGCAAATGTTAAAGATAGAGCATACTTTATAGATATATTTGAAAAAAATAAACCTTATTCAATAAGCGATCCGATTATATCAAGAACAACAGGAGCACAAATATTTGTAATAGCTGTTCCGGTTTATAATTCAAATAAAGAAAAAGCCGGGATAATTGCATCCACAATAACCTTACATAAACTTTCAGAAATTGCATCAACTGTCTCATTTGGCAAAAGTGGATATAGTTTTATTTTTGATAGCAATAAAGTTATAATTGCACATCCAAACAAAGAATTAATAATGAAAAAAAATATTTTCCAGCTTGAAGAAGATGGATATTCTGGTTTTAAAGAAGCAGAAGAAAAAATTAATTCTAATGACAATGGTATATTTTTAGTATCAAATCCCCAAAAAATAAAAGAAAATATTATTTTTGCAGATATTCCATATTCTAACAACTGGAAAATTGCATTATCGATAGAAGAAAGAGAGCTTAATTCTTCTATTTCAGCTGTTATAAGATTAATTATTATTATTACAATTTCATCAATTTTAGTTATAGTAATTTTTTCAATAATACTTGGAAGACTGATAGTAAGACCTGTGAAAAATGTATCTAAATTTTTTGCTCAAATGTCAGAAGGTGAAGGTGATCTTACTCAAAAAATTACACATAAATCAAAGGATGAAGTTGGTGAACTTTCAAATAATTTTAATAAT
>JBKBTB010000035.1:0-12518 GCA_046291015.1 Exilispira sp.
AATTTTCCAGCTTCTTCTAATTGATTATAAATAGATGTAATTTCATTGAAATAAGTAGCTGCTATTAGAAAATCATTTTTAAAAAAGGAAATAATGCCTAAATAATAGGAAACCGGGTCATGTCTATATCTGTATAGATGAGAGGAAACTTTTTTTAGATAAAACTCTGCTAAATCATAATTGCCAATAAAATAATAACATGTTCCAAGAACGTAATTTTTTAAATCAGGAGATATTTCTTCAATTTTATTAATCTGAAAAATAGTGGCATTATATAATTTATGTTTATATAATTCGTCCCATTTAGTTATATTCTCTATTTCTTGAGCATAAATATTTAAGGTAAAAAAAATTATAAAAAATATAATTAAAAAAAGTCTTATATAAATTAAATTAAATATATCATTTCGATATTGACCCTTCATTAATCTCCATCTGTTCCCTGGTTTTTATATTAAAAATAAGATTTTCATTATGAATACTTGTTATTTCAATTATATCATTATCTTTTACCTGCTGATCGAGCATCATTTGAGCTATTTTATCTTCAATTTCCTTTTGAATCAACCTTCGAAGTGGTCTGGCTCCATATTTTTTATCATATCCTTTTTTTATAAGATATTCTTTGGCATTCTGATCCAGCAAAATAAAAATGGAATGATTTTTTAAAGATTCATTTACTTCATCAACCATAAGATCTATTATTTGATATAAATGTTCAAGATTAAGAGGATGAAAAACAATTATTTCATCTATTCTATTCAAGAACTCTGGATTAAAAGTTTTTTGTACCTGATACAATACTTTCTTTTTTATATCTTCAAAATTAAATTCTTCCATCGGATTTATATCGAATCCAGCAACTCTATATTGTAAAATATCTTTAGAACCAATATTAGAAGTCATTATTATTATTGTATTTTTAAAGTCTACTTTATTACCAAAATTATCGACTAGCTCTCCTTCTTCGAGTATTTGTAAAAGTATATTAAAAAAATCATGATGGGCTTTCTCTATCTCATCAAATAAAATAATTGAATATGGTTTCCTTCTAACAAGGTCTGTTAATATTCCTCCTTCTTCATATCCAACATATCCTGGGGGGGCACCTACAAGTCTTGATATAGTATGCCTTTCCATATAATCAGACATATCGATTCTTATCAAAGAATCTTTCGAACCAAATAAAAATTCTGCCAATCTTCTTGCTACTTCAGTTTTACCAACGCCTGTTGGACCTAAAAATATAAATGAACCTACCGGTTTTTTATCTTTTTTGATTCCCAGCCTTCCTCTTTTTATAGATCTTGAAACTGCTTCTATTGCCTCATTTTGTCCTATAATAACTTTAGAAAGGGTTTGCTCCATTAAAATTAAACGTGAAGCTTCTTCCTGTTGTAACTTCTCAATTTTAATACCTGTCATTTTTGAAATGACCTGTAATACAACTTCTTCATTAATTACAGGTAATTCTTTATCTGTATTCTTTTCCCATCTTTCCTGTTCTTTTATATAACTTTTGTATAGCTCATTTATCTCATTTTGTATATCTGGTAATTTTTGAAAATCATTCATCAAAAAATAAGTTTCCTTGGTTTTGATTAAATTTTCAATCTTTTTAGATATTTGATATAAAATAGATGGAGGCAATCCTCTTTCTAAATTAACAGATGATCCACATTCATCCATTACATCAATTGCTTTATCAGGTAAATACCTTCCAGAAATATATTTTTTCGAAAATTCAACTATTTTTTTAATAGCCAGATCATCATAAATAACATTATGATGAATTTCATATGTTAATTTTAATCCTTCCAATATTTTTTCTGTTTCTTCAGTTGTTGGTTCATCGACAACTATTGGTTGGAATCTTCTTTCTAAAGCCTTATCTTTTTCAATGTGTTTTTTATAGTCATCGAAAGTAGTCGCGCCTATTATTTGTATCGAACCTCTTGCAAGAAAAGGTTTTAATATACTTGAAGCATCGATTGCTCCTTCCGCACCGCCTGCACCAACTATAGTATGTATCTCATCTATGAATAATATAACATTTTGTGCTTTTTCAATATCTTTAAGAATTTTTGTAAGTCTATCTTCGAATTCTCCCCTATACTTCGTCCCTGCTACAATAAATCCCATGTCCATCTTAATTATTCTTTTATTTTTTAATTTATCAGGCACCTGTGAAGAAACTATATATTGAGCAAAACCTTCTACAATTGCAGTTTTCCCGACCCCTGGATAACCAATGAGGACAGGATTATTTTTCATTTTTCGCATCAAAACCTGCATTACCCTGTATATTTCTTTTTCTCTTCCAATTATTGGATCTAATTCTCCTTTCCAGGCAAGTTCAGTAAAATCTTTACAAAATTTATCTGCAACAGGTGTAGGAAAATTTGATTTCGGTTTAATTCTAATTTTTAGTAATGGATTATCACCAAATATTTCTATTAGCTTCATTATGTTTTGAAATGTTAAATTAAAAGATTGTAAAATTCTATCCAGAGAAGGATCTGTTGTATGCAAATGCATTACTATGGCTAAAAGAAGATGATCTACCCTTAATATGTTGTCATTTAACTGAATCATTATCTGTTTAGCATATTGTAAATAAGTCTTCGTTATATTTGAAAAATCAATGGTTGGGAAAATGGTCAAATTTGAATTAATATTTTTATTCAAATGTTCAGTTATTTCCTGTTCTAAAAGATAAATATTATCTTTAACCAGATATGAAATAATAAAATAGGAAAGACCTAATTTTTCTCTTATCATTCCAAGAAGAAGATGCCCCGGCTGAATAGATGGTGATTTCATTTCTATTGCTATATTTTTAGCAATTTCTTCTATTAGTTTTTTTAATTCGTCTGAATAACCTTCTATTTCTCTTATCATATTTTCCTACATTTAATTTCGAAACAAGTTTTATAGCTATCTATCAATATAAATATAATAAAAAAAAGATAAAAATCAAATTTAATTGAGAATCAATGAGCATTTATCGATTAAGTATCTATATTTACATTTTAAAGCTAAATCCTGTTCATGTGTTACAAGAATCAGAGTTAATTTATTTTTTTCAACAAGTGAAAATAAAAGTTCGGCAATAATTTTTTTATGTTTTAAATCAAGGTTGCCAGTCGGTTCATCCGCACATATTATTCTTGGATTATTTATTACCGCTCTGGCGATGGCAACTCTTTGTTTTTCTCCTCCTGATATTTCAGAAGGATAGTATTTTAATCTCTTATCTATGCCAATAAATTTAGCTATTTCATAGGCATTTTCGATGGCTTCTTTTTTATTAGTTCCCTTTTTTAATGCTGGTAAAATTATATTTTCTAAAACATTTAATTCTTCCAGCAGGTAAAAGGATTGAAATATATACCCGATTTTTATATTTCTAAGATAGGCAAGATCCATTTCATTCATTTGAGTTATATCTTCATTTTCGATAAATATTTTTCCATCTGTAGGAGAATCAAATCCTCCTATCAAATTTAAAAGAGTAGTTTTACCTACCCCGGAAATCCCTTGAATAGATATTGTATCGGATTCATAGACAGATAAATTTATATTATTAAGAACTTCTATCTCTTCCTGATTATTAAAATAATGTTTTGTTAAATTTTCTAATCTGAGAACTTCACTCATTATGTATAACCTCTTTTGGTTTTACTGACGCAGCCTTTTTAGCAGGTATCAGTGAAGAAACAAAAACTAAAATAAAAGTTAATATGTTAATCAAAATGACCTCATGCAATCTAATACTTACCGGAACTTTATCAAAATAATAAATATCTCTTGAAAAAATTTGAAATTTAGGAGCAATCGCAGAACTGTTAAAAAAATTGATAAAGAAAAATAAAATAGAAATTATTCCATTTACAAAATTTTCAATAAAATTAAAAATATTATCTAAATTTAAGGCTATTATAAAACCTAAAGAAGTTCCAAGTAATACTCCCAAAAGACCTATTATTATGCCATTTAGTAAAAAAATATTATTAATATCCTGAGGAGTAAAACCAATGGCTTTCAAAATACCAATTTCTTTTTGCTTGTTCATTACAGTCATTACCTGAGATGATATTATATAGAAAGACGAGACAATAATTATCATAAATACAATGAAAAACATTAATGTTTTTTCATTTTTTAATGCATTATATGTATTTTGATTTTCTTCAAACCATGTATTTACATAAACCTTTGAAAAAGGTACTCTATTAATAATCTCATTTTTAACTTTTTGAACATTTTTTAAGTTATCTACTGTTATACCAATTGCAGTGCATTTGTCCTGCATTGACATCATTTGTTGAATATTTTCTAAAGTTGTATATAAAATTGAAGAGTCAATTGGATAATAGCCAGTTTTATAATGGGCTTTGACAGTAAAAAGTTTTATTTTGGGCTGGAAAACAGAATCGGTAAAAACTGTTAATATAATTTTACTATTTACTTTAGCTCCATATAACAGTGCAAATTGATCACCAACAGCTATAAAACTATTAGAATCCAGTTCATTATAAGAACCATCGGTTATAATTGTATTTGATTTAAAAGTATCAGAAGAAAAAAAGCTTTTTTCATAACCTCTTAAAAGAGTTCCATTTGTGTAACCATCTATAGAAAATAAAACAGCTGTTTCAATAAAAGGATAAATCCCACTAATATGCTGGATTTCTTTTAAATTTTTTAATAGATCTTCATAATAGAAACCTCTTGGGTCAAAAGAATGAATACTAAGATGAAATGATTGTAAAGATATTGTTTTTTCTTTTATATTTTCCTGAAAACCATTCATTACAGAAATAACAGAGATAAGAGCTGCTACACCTAAAATTATTCCTATAATTGACATAATAGAAAAAAAAGAAAATATGCCCTTTTCTTTTCTACCCGAAAGATACCTTAAAGAGATAAAAAATACGACTTTCATATCAATCCTGGTTATGTAAACTTAATTTCAAGATTAGATTTCCTCAATATCAGCTGAACCACAATTCGGACATCTAATCCCATCAATAAGTTCATCATAACCTTCTAAATTGTCTACAAAAGAATATTTTCTTTGTGAAAAAAATCTATATCCACAATCATTGCATAAAAGTCTTATTCTTAAATCATTAAATCTTGTTTCAATATAATTAAAATCATCGGGAAATAATTCTTCTATCTGTATTTCTTCTTTTCTCATAAATTTCCCTCCCAGCAGTATTTAATATTTTAATCATTATTGTGGTAGTGGGGGAATTATAAGAATCTGACCAGGGAATATCAAATCCGGGTTGGTAATAATATCCAGATTGGCTACCCATATTAGTGGCCATAAATAGGGATTATTGTATATAAAACTATAACCAGCTATTCTCCATAAACAATCTCTTCTTTCTGGAATCAATCTTACAGTATATGTTTTATTTTGCACAGATTGTTCTAAAATTAATTTTGAATATAATATCATAATATCTTTACATATACTAATTGTTTCAAAATATTTCATCTTATTAAAATTTTCTTCTGCTTCTTGAATAAGTTTTTCCATTTCAATCAAAACTTTCAATTGATCTACATTATATTTACTTTCTCTTTCTTTTGCAAATTCATAAGCTTGTTTACAATGGAATAAGTATCTACTGGCTTCAGTTTGATTAATAATTGAAACAGCTTGCATATATCTTTCTATTAAGTTTCTACCTAAAATATATGACATTTGAAGCAACTCTTTTGCAGCCTTAAAATTATTTTCATCTATTTTAGTTTTTAGATCAATAAACATTTCATTGAATTTATTGTAATCTTCATTATATATATTTTTTATATTTTTTGAAATTAATTCATTTTGTAAACTTAATAATTTAGGAAACTCAGAATACACATAATTTTTATCCATATTATAATCATTAAAAATTTTATTATAAATTGATTTTGCCTCTTCTAATTTACCGATTGCATTAATATAATCCTTATTATTTATTAATTCTTCAGCTTGATTAAGAAGTATTTGCGCAGATACAAAATCATCTTTGTAATATTCCTGGTTAGTCAAAGAAGATGTTTGACTTTTTAATTTCAAAATCTCATCTTTATTTTCCTGATATTTTTTCTCTGCTGATTGTTCGTAGGCAAGTTCAGCTTTTGTCCTTGCTTGTTCAATTAATTGCTTAAAAGTTGTAAAATCCTGTTTTTGATCATATAACTGTTGTGCCTGTTCAAACAAATCCATGGCTTCCCTGAATAATTCTGGTGCATAATCTTCCGCACCTATTTGCTGTGCTTTAGCTATTTCTAATTTTATTTCATCATTTAATTTTGAAGCTTCTTCTTCATCAAAAACAGGCGTAGAAATGTTTTCATCTTTTTTTTCTTCTGTTTGCTGTGTTTCTTCTGATTGTTGAGTCTTTTCTGGCTCTTCTGCATTTTGTTCATTTTGTTGGTTTTGCTCTGTTTTCTCAGTTGTTTCAGATGTTTGCTGGGACTGTTGTGATGTTTCTTCAGTTTGAGAAGTTTGAGAGGGGCTTGTTGTTTGACAACCTGAAGCTGATAATAATAAAACAAGGGAAATTATAATTATTATAAAAAATAATTTTTTTTTCATTATCAATACTCCTTATATCATAGACAATTACTGTGGTATAAATATTGTAGTATAAAAGCGTATACTTTAATCTCTTGTATTAATAATAAAATACATTATTAAAAAATCAAATTTTTTAGCCAGAAAGTAAAAATAGCTCGGAAACTTTTTCAATATTATTTAAGTAATTTTTTAATGAAGAGTTTTCTTCCTTTTTGAGTAGAGGATCATCTTCCAGTAAATTTTTTACATCATTATATGCAAACCTGAAAATTTTATGATCTTCAGAAAAGTTAGCAAGTTTAAAATTAATTTCTCCAGATTGCTTTATTCCAAAAATTTCACCGGGTCCTCGAAGTTTAAGATCAAATTCTGCTATTTCAAAACCATCATTTGTTTCGCATAATTTAAATATCCTTTTCCTTGCCACATCAGTTATATTCTTTGGAGCAGTTAAAATACATATAGAAGGTTTATCATTTCTTCCAACCCTTCCTCTAAGTTGATGCAATGTTGAAAGTCCAAATCTTTGAGATTCTTCGATAACTATAAAAGTAGCATGAGGTATATCGATTCCTACAGCTACTATTGTTGTTGAAACAAGAAGTTGAAATTTTCTATTCTTAAAATCACTCATTATCTTATCAATATCTTCATCCTTCATCTGGCCATGAATTAATTCAGTTTTGTATTTACAAAATCTTTTTTTAATATTTTCATACATTTCTTTTGCTGACTTTAATTCAAGTTCATTATCTTCATTTATAACAGGATATACAAAAAATCCACTATTTCCAGCGGTTAACTCTTTATTAATTAAATCAGTAATTTTTGAAATTTCATCATCATAAAAAAAATAAGTTTTTACCGGTTTTCTATTTTCTGGCATTTGTTTAATGCTAATTATATTTAAATCCCCGTATAAAGAAAGATATATTGTTCTTGGTATTGGAGTTGCCGACAAAACTAAAAGATCAACATCTTTTCCCTTTTGTCTTAAATTAATTCTTTGATTAACACCAAATTGTTGCTGTTCATCAATAATTGCCAATTTCAGATTTTGAAACTTTACATTATCAGTAATTATTGAATGAGTTCCAAAAACAATTTTGGTTTCACCTTTTTCTATATTTTCAAGTTCTTTTTCTCTTTCAGATTTTTTGAGAGATGAAGATAAAAATGAAATTTTAATATCTGGACATAAATTTAAAAAATTATTATAATGTTGTTTTGCTAAAATTTCGGTAGGAGCCATAAAAGCGGCTTGATAGCCAGCTTCCACATAATTTAAAATAAAGGCAAATGAAACAACAGTTTTTCCAGAACCAACATCTCCATGAATTAAAGTGTTTATCAAATATTTTTCTTTATATTCAGAATTTAACTTTTCAATTGCATTAACCTGGTCTATAGTCAACTTAAATGGTAGATTACTTATAAAAGATTTTTGATAAGTAAATTCTATTGATTTTCTATTTTCTATTCTTTCCTTGTACTTTTTCTTAAATAAAGATATTTTTAAAAGATAAATAAAAAATTCATAGTATGCATAGATTTTTCTAGCCTTTTCAAAAATATCCAATGTCTTAGGAAAATGTAAAGAATATAATATATCATAAAAATGTGGAAATTTATATTTTTCAATAATATTTTTTGGTAATATTTCCACAATTTTATTTTTATATTGTAAAAGAGCATTTTTTATCAACCTTGCCAGTATAAATGTTGTAATACCCTTTGTCAATCTATAATTTGGATAATAATCAAATTCTTTTGCAACTTTTTCAGAAATAATCTTAAATGAAGAAGAAACAAAATGAGAACTATAAATCTTTCTTTTAAATTTACCAAAAACATATATTATATTATCTGCAATAGCATATTCTTCATAAAAGTTTCTGTTAAAACATAATAGTTCAACAATATTATTATTTGAATCAATACAATATATTGTCAGTATAGAACCCCTTTTTCCCTTATACTCTTTATTTATAACCTTTAATGATATTAACTGATTTTCATTTGAATTATCAATTATTTTATTATATGTCTTAAAATTAAAAAAAGATTTTGGAAAATATGTAATTAAATCCCATACTGAAAAAATTGAAAGTTTATTTAAAAGCCTGATTGTTTCTTGCCCGATTCCCTTAACATTGATAAGATTATCATTTTCAAACATTTTATACTCTATTTTTATCGAATTTTTCTATAATTTTTATTATGGCTAATTAAAAATTTACTTTTATATCTCTTATAAGGATATTTTATTTTATTTTTTGTATCACTATTAAATATCTTTTTTATTTTACTATTTAAAATTAAAACCGATTTATAGTATATTTAATTAAGTGGTATTGAAAATCTAATATGAATAATCAATAAAGTTGAGCTGTCCGGTGTAACCATTCTGCGCAAGCTTTAAAAGCACATTTTGGGCATCAGATTTGAAATGAAAAAAACCTATAAATATTTGAAAAATATTATCATTTATACTTTTTAAACTAACCTTTATTCCTATTTTTTCAAGATTGTTTTTTATATCTTCAATATTTTTTTTATCTGAACTATATCCCAGTAAAATATAGTAATAATCTCTTATTAATCTTTCATCTATTAATTTTACAGGTTTAAAATTTGTATTTATCTGTGATAGCTGTTTAATTTCTCTTTTTTCATCATCATTAATAGTAGAAAAGATTTTTTTATTAATTAATATTTTAGCATAATATGCTTTTTCTTCTCTAAATGATAATTTATACAATTCATAAATTAATGAATCAAAATAATTTGATTCCTCAAACATCGAAATTCCAATTAAAAACTCTTTTTTCGCCATAGACAAGTTTTTTTCTTTGAGTAATATCCCTTTTAAAAATACACAGTAAGATAAAAGCTGATAATTTTTTGCATCTTTAAGATGTTTTTCTATAACATTAAAAAGCAGATCAGTTTTATTCTGTTTCCACAGGCTTTTTAAATTAAGTATTTCAACTTCCCAATTTTTATTTTTAATTGAGAAATTATCAAGATAATAATTATACCACTGTTCAAATTGAATAAAATTTCCTTTTAATAAGTAAATATTAAGCAATCTAACTATAGATGATTCACGCCATATAGATACTGGATAATATAAGATAACTTTTTTTAAATTTATAATGTTTTGAAAGTAATCCTGTTCTACAAAAGTAAGATAATATAAAACATCGGCAACATAATTTGAGTTAGGATATTTTTTAATAAAATTATATCCAGAATCCTTTGCCTGAGGTGAATTTAAGATGACCTGATTTAAAAAAATTTTAAATTCATTTTCTTCCGATGTTTCTGTTTTTAAAGTATTTGGAAAATTTAATATAAATAAAAATATTAAAAATATAATTACAAATATTTCTTTCTTAAATTTTATATTCATTTTTTTATTATTACCCATATCTTTTTACCTAATTCAATCTAAGATAATTTGAAATTAATTATTTATTAATAGTATTTGATAATAAATTTTTCAATTATAACCAGATCAAGCTATCAAAGTATTTCCATTTATTGATTTTATTTTTACTTCCAATATATTACCACATTTATAATTAGTTTCAATTACCCCATGAAATCCATCAAAAGTTTTAAATAATTTTTTATTGGCATCCAGCTTACTATTCTCGACTATTATCGCTTTCTTTATTTTATTAATTTGAGATTCTCTTATTTTTTTCCCGATACTCTCTTTTAAATCAATTAGTCTGGATAATCTATCCAGTTTTATCTTTTCGGAAACATTATCTTCATATTTTATTACCTTTAATTTCCTTTGAGAATATCTATATGTAAAAATGTCTAAATATTCAACAAATCTTACAACATCCAGTGTTTTCTTAAAGTCTTCTTCAGTTTCATCGGGAAAACCAACTATAATATCTGTAGAAAATTGAATTTCGGCATTTTTATTTTTTAAATTTTCAACAATATAAAGGTATCTATTTATGTCATATTTTCTGTTCATTTTTAATAATATACTGTCAGATCCGGATTGTAAAGGTAAATGTACTAACTTAGAAATCTTTGGATTATATGCAACTATTTCTATAAGGTCATCAGAAAAATCCTTAGGATGAGAAGATAGAAATGAAATTAACTCAATACCATCTATATTTGAAATCTCATTTAATAATTCACTAAAAGAACATTCGCCTATATCTTTCCCATAAGCATTTACATTTTGACCAAGTAAAATAATTTCTTTAACTCCTCTTTCAGCAAGATTTTTAATATCTTCAATTATTTTCTCTTTATATCTTGAAACTTCTTTTCCTCTAAGAAATGGTACTATACAGTATGAACAGAAATTAGAGCATCCATGAATTATCGAAACATAAGATCTAAAAGGATGTTCTGGATCTATATATGAATTCATAAATTCGATTTTTTCATTCTTACTTGTTGTCTTATCAAAATATTTACTTATAGATATATTATCTTTGCTTATTGATTCAATATAATCAAGTACATATTGATGATTTACAGTTCCAATAATAAGATCTGAAAGTTTATTTTCAAAAATTATTTCATAATCTTGTTCAGACAAACACCCTAAAATTATAACTTTCAATAATGGATTGGTCTTTTTTAAAGATTTAAAATAATGCAATCTTCCATAAGCTCTTTGCTCGGCTGTATATCTTACACTACATGTATAGATTAATATAATATCTGCATTTTTAATGTTTGATGTAATCTTATGTCCATTATTTTCAAGAAAATTTTGCAATGAATATGCCTGAGATTTATTCATCTCACAACCATAAACTTCAAAAAAAAGATTCATTAAAACCAATCTCCTTTTATAGATAAAGTCCATCAATAAAAAAATATTTGTCAATATAGTTAAAATTATTAAATTATTTGACTTAATTAAAAAATATGTTACAAACTTATAAAGAAAGTATAAAAATATATGAAGGTTATCTTATATGAGTAGATTTATTATACTAAAAGGTAGAACAAGATCAGAAAACATGAATTTTTATGCTGTTTTTATTATTATTATTGACACCGAACTTAAAATAATGGAAAAATGCGAAAGCATAGTATCGAGAATACCTACTTTTTATAATAGCTCAATAAGCAGATCCTGGCAGGAAATTTACAAAGAGATTCTTCAACTTTCTTTTGAAGGTAAAAATAATCTAACTTATTCTAAATCTATAATTGCGGGAATAGAAAAATTATTTTTAAATGAAGATATTTCATATATAATACAATTAATAAATAATGATTTTGAAAAATTTCAAATTCTACTATTAGAAAATATTAATAGAACTTTTGGTAATGGTGATTGCAAAGCTGAAATTATTAGATATTATGAAGATAGCATTGAACTTCAAAATCAATCAACAGTTACTCTTAATGCAGAAGAACTTTTACAAACAAATGAAGAAACAATAGACTTTGATATACCTCCAGGAGTAAATGTAATACCTTTAAAACCCGCACTTGCTCCAGTATCTGGTAAAGCTATATATGAAATTGTCCAGCAGGATTTGATATATGTATATATTGACCCTTCATTTGATAGATATAAAGATTATCTAAATTATTTCAATGCTATAGTTGATGACAAAGTCGTTCCCATTAAAGGTGAAGTTGTTGAGGTTAGAATAGATTTAAACAATAATTATATATTACTTGTTAAGCTTGATGAAAATACATATGGAAAATTAATAGAAGAAGAAAAAGTTAAAATCAAAATGTTTACAGAGCAGGCAATTAGTTTTGATGCGGCTAAAGTTCAGGCAAAATCAGAATTAACCAGGAAAACCAAAAAGGTTACCAAAGCTCAATCATCCTTAATTTATATATTATTAGGTATAGTAGGATTTTTATTTATTGTATTTATTCTTTCTTTATTCCTTTAACAATAAACTATTCA
>JBKBTB010000036.1:0-12504 GCA_046291015.1 Exilispira sp.
TATATTATATCATATATCTTTAAGAGAAATAATTTATTTGTTTTAAGTATTTTTATAATGTTTTTTATTCACTATATTACTTTTCCTGTAATTGATAATAACACTATTTTTTCAAGGTTTATTGCATATCTTTTTTTAGGCATTCAACTCGAAAAAATATGGTACTGGATATTATCATTAAATATTCCACCAATAAAATCATTCTACATAGCTATCTTATATTCTTCAATAAATCTTCTGATCCTTTTTTTAGTTTTTTTAGCTGAATATTTATTTAATAATCATAAGTTTAGAAAATTAAGTCAAAATTGATTTTTATATTAAAAGTAGTAATAAAAATCCGAAAATTTTTTAAATGAATAAAAATGCAAATTTAATTTTATTTTTACTAATTATTTTTATATTTTCTTTTTATTCTTATCAAAATAGTGATTTTCCTTTTTTTTCTAAACCATTAAATCAAGATTTTCTCTATAAAGAATTCTTATCTGAAATTTCATATAATTATGGATGTATTTCTTCTCAAAAATTTCTTCCATTGAGATTGGCTTATTATAAACCAGAAAAATATGATGATCTATATAGAGTTGCCAATTATTTTCAACTATCTGTTGATACAATTGCATCTGTAAACAATCTTTATTCACAATATTTATTTGATGTAAATGAGACATATTTGATTCCAAATTGCGAAGGAATATTTGTTGATATAGAAGATATAAATTCAATAAAAAAAGTAGCCGATAAATATAATATTAGTCTTGAATCTCTTTTGTATATAAACCATCTTCAAAGAATTGATAATATTTCAAAGATAGAAAAAATTTTTGTTCCTCTGGCTCGATTTTCCAGAGAAGAAAAAATATTATTTCTTGGTTCGCTATTTAGAGATCCATTAAAAGGGAAAGGTAGTTTGACCTCAGCATTTGGAACACGAATTGATCCTTTTACTCATAAGCCTACTTTTCATGGGGGTATCGATATAGCAGTCCCAATCGGGACAAATGTATATCCAGCAATGCCAGGCAGAGTGATTTTCACTGGGTATTCTGGTAACTATGGAAATCTCGTTATTATTGAACATGGTTATGGATATGAAACATATTATGGTCATCTTTCTAAAATATTTACTCAAAATGGTAAAAAGGTAGGTTATGATGATATTATAGCATTGTCTGGAAACACCGGTAAAACAACAGGTCCACATCTTCATTTTGAGATAAGATATAATAAAAAAAGATTAAATCCA
The DNA here is from genome assembly GCA_046291015.1 of Exilispira sp. GTDB lineage: Bacteria > Spirochaetota > JAAYUW01 > JAAYUW01 > JAAYUW01 > Exilispira. Next base: position 1,250 of record JBKBTB010000036.1, read on the forward strand.
TCAAATTTACTTTATCTTTTAAATCATTAATCTGATAATAGTTTTACTTTATCTTTTACTCCATTAATCAGATATTAATTTTTATATTAATTATTCAAAATGATTTACAGCAATTTATACTTATAATAATTTACAATCAAAATAATTTACAATAATCTTAGTAATTTATAGTTATAATAATTTGTAATCATAATAGTTTACAATAATCTTGGTAATTTATAATTATGATAATTGTTAATAATTGTAATTTATAATAATAACAATTGATGATAATTTCAGTTAAATTATATAAAATCTGCTATTATTCGATGGCTATATAATATCAACTATCAATAAAATTAACTATCAAAAAATTTGCGTTTTTTATTAAATAACATATTTTATCAAAAAAAAGATATTATTATGGTAATTGTCATACAAAGAGTAAATTTTGCAAGTTGTGAGGTAGATGGAAAAATTATTTCGAAAATAGAAAAAGGACTGGTTATTTTTATAGGAGTTTCAAAAGATGATGATTACAAGAAATGCGAAAAGTTAGTAAAAAAGATTGTAAATCTTAGAATATTTGAAGATGAAAATGGAAAAATGAATAAAAATATATTTAACGCAAATGGTTCAATTTTAGTTATATCGCAGTTTACACTTGCTTCTGATATAAATAGGGGGAATAGACCTTCATTTGATTCATGCATGCAACCGGACAAAGCAAAGGATATATATAATTATTTTGTAAAACTTCTCAAAGAAGAGAAAATTAATGTAGAGGAAGGTGTTTTTGGTGAGCATATGATTATAAATATCTATAATGACGGACCGGTAACATTTGTAATGGACAATTAAATTTCAAATTTAATAAATTAAGAATAAATCTTAAAACCAAATCATTAAAAGGATAAAAAGGTAATAAAAATAAAATTGAAAATTAAAGGATAAAAATTTTGATGAATAAAAATTATAAACTTATATATTATAATAATCCAATTTTGACACAAAAATGTAAGAAAATTGAAAAGATAGATAAAGAAGTGGTTGATTTTGCAAACATTCTTATCAAACTGATGGTAAAGTATGATGGCATAGGTCTTGCTGCAAATCAAATCGGAAGCGATAAATGTATGGTCGCTATTATGGGAATAGAGCCTTTAAATGGCCCTACAATTTTGATAAATCCAAAAATAATTAAATATATCGATCCTTTGGTAGAATATGAAGAAGGATGTCTTTCTTTTCCGAAAATTTATCTTTCTATTACAAGACCTGAAGGTATTCTTTTAGAATATTATGATATTAATTTAAATAAAAAAAGCATTGAAGCTCATCAATTATTGGCTAGAGTTTTACAGCATGAAATAGATCATATAAATGGTGTACGTTTTATTGACAGGATACCTGTGGATAAATTGAAAAATATTGAATCTGCACTTGAAGAAATTAATCGGAGATATAATGACTAGTTTTATTCTTTTCATGACATCTGATTTTGGTTATAATGTTTGTGAGTATATATATAAAAACTTTGAGGTAAGAGCTGTTGTAACCTCTACACCAAAACCAAAAGGTAGACATTTTATTATAGAAGATATCGAGTCTGTTAAAAAAGCAAAAGAATTAAATATACCAATTATATATATAAATAAATCTTCTGAAATCTATAGTAAAATACATGATATTAATGCTGATTATTTTGTGGTTATTGATTTTGCTTTTATACTTAAAAAAGATGTTCTGCAACTACCTAAATTTTATTGCATTAATATTCATCCATCTTTATTACCAGAATATAGAGGTCCATCACCTTTACATTTCCAGATAATAGATAATGTCAAAAAAACTGGTATATCTATAATAAATATGAATGAAAAATTAGATGCGGGGGATATTTTATTTCAAATGGCTTTTGAACTTGATAAATGGTATACATTTAGTGAATTTTATCAATTGATGCAGGAAAGAGCGTCTTTAGCATTTGATATATTTATTAAAAGTATTTCATTTTTATATCCTTCAGAGCAAAGAGAAAATTTAGCAAGTTATACCAGAAAAATCTTAAAAGAAGATGCCTTTATAGATTTTGAAAAAGAAGATGTATTTAAGGCTATTGGAAAGATAAAAGCTTTTGAAAAATGGCCCAAAGTAAAAATTAAAGTAGACCAGGATATTTTAATTCTCCTTGATGCTGAATTAGAATATGAGGATAGTGTTAATGCTGGATATATAAAGATTACAGATAATAAAATTCTTATTGGTACTTCAAATGGGACATTATCTATAAAAAAGATTCAAAAAGCCGGTAAATCTGCTTTAAGTACAAAAAACTTTTTAAAAGGTTATAGAAACAAATTAATTGAAAAAAAAGTTGAGTCGAGGTTTTGATTATGCAAAAAAAGCATATTTTCTTTGGTTTTATTTCTTTTTTTGTAAAAAGAATTTATTATAATATTAAACAATATACTAAAAATTTTAAATTGAATATTAATAAGAAGAAAAAAAGAGTAATGCATATTGCAAACTACATTTTTACAAAAGATGGATTTTTATTTTATAGAAAAAAATTTGTATTTAATTTAAAATTTTTAAAATATAGATTTACTTATCTTATAAAATCATTCTTTAAAAATTCAAAAACACTTCTTCATACCGGTTATTTGTCTTTCACAATAATTTTCTATATAGTATTATCAGTTTTTTTCTTTTTCTTAACTTATAACTTATGGGTTCAAAGTTATGATACTGTAAAAGTTCCAGATTTTAAGCAGATGAAGTTTCTTGACGCTATAGAGCAAATTCAGGATTTAAAACTAATTCCATATATAGATACAAGATATTCAAATTTACCATATGGTACGATAATTTCTCAATATCCACTTGCCGGGCATGTTATCAAACAAAATAGAAAAGTAAGATTGATAATTTCTAAGGGACTTGAAAACTCATACCTTGATGACTTTACAGGATGGACAATGTATGCTCTGGAAAAAAAAATTCATGAATTAAGCAATATCTTAAAAAGAGAAATAAAAATAGAGATAATTTCTGAAGAGTATTCAGATCTTTTTGATAAAGGGACAATAATATCCCAGCTGCCTCAGGCAGGTACAGATCTTGATCAACTTTTTAAGATTCAGATTGTTATTTCAAAAGGTCCTATTCCAGAAAGCTTTGTTTTACCTGATTTTGTTGGTAATAATATTGAAGATGTGCAAAAAATAATAGAATCTATGGGATTAATCCTGAATATTCAGTATCGGGAAGTTCAAAATTTAGATAAAGTTGGGATTGTTCTTGAGCAAATACCAAAAGCGAATGAAAAGATAAATAAAGGTTCTGTAATAACACTTATTGTAGGACAAAAAAAATTATGATATTACAGGAAAAAATTACACCATCTATTTTTGCAGCTGATTTTTCAAAAATAAAAGATGAAATTGCGAAAATAGAAAAATATGGATGCAAAATGATCCATCTCGATATAATGGATGGAAATTTTGTACCGAATATCTCCTTTGGACCGAAAATTACTGAAGATATACTGAAAATTACAAATCTAAGTTTTGATGCTCATTTAATGGTAAATGATCCAGTTTTTTATATGGGGAAATTTTTATTTGATAAAATTAAATATATAACATTTCATTATGAATCAATTATTTATAATGATAGGATAATGGATTTGATAAAAAAAATTAAGGCAAAAGACAAAAAAGCTGGTATTTCGATAAAACCAAAAACCGATATAAAAAGTATTACGGAATTTTTAAAAGATCTGGATCTTGTTCTAATCATGACTGTTGAGCCTGGTTTCTCAGGACAAAAGATGATAAAAGAGGTATTACCCAAAATTGATCGATTAAATAAAATTAGAATCGAAAATAAATTTAATTTTTTAATACAGGTAGATGGTGGTATAAATTTTGAAAATGCCAGTTCGATAATAGATATGGGAGCAGATCTTCTGGTAATCGGATCAGCCTTCTTTAATTAAAAATATGGAAAGTTTGGCTGTTTTACTTTTTAGTTATTTACCTGTTAATTATCTATCCTTTTATTCTTTCAGTAGCAATTATTTTTTGCAAAATATAAGTTTCGCTGAAAATTATCTAATATTAGTTCAATTAGATGAAAATAAAATAATATATCGTAATGATAGAGTTTCCGCTATATTAAATCTCGGGAAAATAAAATTTATTTTAGGAGATTTCATTATAGTTTATGGTTTTGGATATTTAGCTGGTTATGCCTCAAATAGCCTTAATATTCAATATTTTTCATACCCCAATAATATTATAGAATTTTATCTTTCTCCTTCAGCTTCTTATCAATCTTTAATTTTAAAAGGCTTTTATATCCAGAAAAATTTTAGTTCAGATTTTTCTCAATTTGCATTCTTCTATGATTTTAATAAAGAAAATTTTAACTTTTTGTTAAAAGAAAGATTATCTAATAATTTAGATTTTTTGTTATTGTTTAATTTATTTGATGATTTTCAGATAATTAAGATAGGGGATTTTAAGTTTAATAATAAATATCAATTTTATTACTCTGTTAATTATTCTTTTTTTAATTTTATTAATCTTTCATTTGAAGAGAAATTTTATCTTGTTGAGAATTTGAAATATTTTATAAATTATTTTTTTATCTGTAAAATATATAATTATTTTATATTCAGGTTAATCCATAAAGAAGTTATTCAAACTTCTCAATATTATTTTTCTAATGGGAACTTTTATCAGATTATTCTTAAATTAAAAAATCTATCTTTATCATTATATTATCGGGATTATTTATATAACGAAAAAAGTCCTGAAGTAAATTTTGAATTTTACTTAGAAGATTTTAAATTAAAAACTGAAAGAATTTATCTATCTATATATTTTAATGTGCCTTATTATTTAAAAAGTTTAAGTTCGAGTCATTTTTATTATTCAATTATTTCTGATATTCATATTTTTGAAAAATTTATAATAAATTATTCATTTTCGTCTTCACTATTTAATCTTAAAATTATATATAATATTCTGGAAAATCAAAAGGTAATTTTTCAATTTTTAAAAAATATAGATAGATTAAATTCAAATTGCTTTTCTGCCTCACAGATCTCATATTATGATTCATATGATTATTATATACCAGCCAATTCTTATGCTTTTGGTTTATTTTATTTTATTTATTTAAATAATTTTAAACTTGGATTGAAAGTTATTTTTTCATTAACCGATAATGAAATTAACAAATTTTATTCAAATTTTTCTATATTATTTACTTTTTAGGATAAAAAGATGCCAGGATCAAATAAAACTATAGTAATATTTCTGGTTTTTTTACTGCTTCTAACTCAAGCATTTTTATTTGTAAATGAAAAAATTCAAAATAACCAGAGAGCTTTTGATGAAGAATACCATTCAAAGGAAAGTATAAGTCTTTTTGAAGATCAGATAAAACAAAATCAAAATCAGAATGAACTGGCAAATTCAACTTCTAAAGAAGCATTTAATTCAGATGAAAAAGAATCCATAATTTCTTATAAATCTTTATTTGGTGGATTATATGAAATTCCAGATTTAATTAAAGTTAATCCAGATTATGAGTATATTACAGACTATAAGATTAAAGATACTAAAACTGCAATTATTGTTACCGATAAAAGTATCTATTTAAATCTTGATAACAAGCTAATGCAAATCTCTTCTGATGGAATTCCATCGAATGCTTATTTTACATCCTGTGAACTTGTGAAATATAATAATGAGTACTATATTTTTATTGGAACTTCATATTCTGGATTATTCGCAAAATCATTAAATGATAAAAATTTTTATCACTTTTTTTATGGAGTAAAAAGAGTATTTTATACTTCAGAACAAAGCCTTTTATTTGAAACAATTACCGCACTTTATGCGCAAAATAACAGGCTTTTTATTGGTTATCAATCTTCAAAAGGAGTTGATATTCTTGACTTAAATAGTTTTTACAGGATGAAAAATGATAAAAATTCGCTTTATACAATTAAAAATGTAGAATTTCCTCTAAAAGATGATTTCAAGCAAAAAATAGAAAAATTTTTTGAAATAGGTAATATAATATATGCATATACTGATTATGGGATTTACAAATTTGAAAATGATAAATTTATAATTGAAAAAGAATTTAAAAATGAATATACAATAAAAGATCAGAATATAAGAGGAATTTATCTTTCTTCTTTTGCAGCAAGTAGTCAGGCAAAAATAGATAAACTTATCGATATAGCAAAGTTTTGTAATTTAAATGCATTTGTTGTAGATTTTAAGGATGATTATGGATATCTTTCTTATGGTTCAAATATAGAACTTGCAAAAAAGATGAATTCTTCAAGAAAATTGATTGACTTAAATTACTTGTTTGAAAAGGCAAAGGAAAATAATATAAAGATAATTGCAAGAATTGTATCATTTAGAGACCCTATTGCATTTGAATATGAAAATTATAAATTTGCAATTTTTAGTAAATCAAAAAATCAACCATGGTATGGTTCAAAAAGTATAGAAAAATGGATTGATCCCTATAATGAAGAGTATTTGAATTATTTAATTGAAGTTGCAAAAGAAGTAGAATCTTTAGGAGTATATGAAATTCAATTTGATTATGTGAGATTTCCGGCTGAAGGTAATATAAAGGATATTGTTTATCGATATAATACTGAAAATATTTCTAAAAACAATTTAATTTTCAAATTTTTTTCAAAAGTAAGAGAATCTATAAAGATTCCAGTTTCAGCTGATTTTTTTGGATATCAATGCTGGTATAAGATTTCCAGACATATTGGTCAGGATATATATTTAACAAGTCTGGTACTGGATGCCATTTATCCAATGTATTATCCATCTCATTTTTCTAAAGGATTTTATTCGAAGGGATTAAATCAACTTCAATCTGTAAAATTGATATATAAACATGGTGTAATTCGAGCCATGGAGAATTCAAACTATCAGATTTCAGTAAGACCATGGATACAGGCTTTTATGCTTGATGTGAATGTTGATTTTGTAGAGTATATAAAAAGCGAGCTTATCGGTATAAAAGAAGCAGGAATAGATTCATATATCTTCTGGAATCCGGCTTCAGATTATAAAGTCTTATATGAGGTTTTTAAATAAAAAATTATAATATAGTCATTTTAAATTTATAATTAAATTATTTAAATCGACTTATTAAATCTTATATATCAAAACCAAAGAGCCAGATTTATTATAAAGATTTAGATTTTTAAAAATTCTATTAGTTTTTTTGTTTCATTTATCAATTGATTAAGTGGTTCGGTTATTTCATATTCCAAAATATCTGAAAGATTAATATAATCTTTTTCTGCAATTGAATTTTTAATATTACCAAATATTTCTGAAAATATCTTTATTAGTTTATGTATCTCTGAAAAATTAAAACTGCTTGTCGCAAAATTTTCTGTTGATAATATTAAAATTTCAAAATAAAATGCAAGAAAATTGATAATAGAACCAAAGAGTTCCATTGCCGTCTTTTCTTTTCCGTTTGAAAAATCATTTGCGATTTTGGGAAATAGTTCTTTTAATCTTGAAATTAACTTAATATTATCATTAAATAGTGTAATAAAATGCTCTTTTTTACTATCTGCAGAAAGATTTTTCAACCTTAAAAAAACATAGGTTACAATTTTTATCAGACCATCCATAAAATCAACAATAGTCTCCAAAAATTGTTGTTTAAATTCTTTGTTAATATTAAGTAAATGAAGATTTTCTGAAATTTCCTTTAATTGCTGACATACAAAGGAAAATTGTTTTTCAGATTTGGTTAGAAAATAATCTAAAGAAACAGAATAAATAATAAGAATTTTATCGACAACATTTATACACCAGTTTAATCCCTCTTTTATTTTAATTAAATTATCATCTGTTAAATTTTCATTATCTTTTATGTAGGAAACAACATTGGTAAGATAAGAGATAATATTTTCAACAGTTTCGCTTACCAGTTCCTGTTTGAAGGAAGCCTTTATTTCAACTTTATCAATTTCATCTATAGCTGATTTTTTAAATTGCTCGATTTCATCAAAATTATATTCTTTACTATTTATGCTAATCTTATCAATATATAGATCATTTTTGTCCAGAAATGAAAGGATAAATTCAAGTATTTCATTAAATGTTTTTTCATTTTGAAGTGTATATGAAATTTTTTCTCCATTAATAAAAAGTTCCATAATTCTCCCATAATAACCTTCATAAGGTTATATTTTTTATATTATTAATTATCAAAGATATCATGTAAAATAAGATGAATTAACATTAACCAATAACCAGTAATAAATATCGGTGAAAAATAATTTATTTCAACTAAAAGATGGTATAACATCATCTATAAAATCAAATTCTTGAAGTTTTTGGATAATATTATCATTTGCTGAAATTTTAATTGAAGTAAGTTCAAGATAACCTTCTATATCAGTAAACCTAATCTTTATGGGACAATTTCCAGAATTTTTATTAAAAAATTGAATTAAATTACTTATATCTTCTTCAGAAGCATAGGGGCTTATTGTTATTAAAAATTCTTTAATAGAAGGCATTTTTAAATTTTCAATTGTTTTTATATCTATTATATTAACTTTTTTTTCAACTTTATTATCATAACTATTGTATTCCTTGCATGATATCAAAAATACCCTCGGAATAAATGTTTTTAGCATATTCTGATAAAAAGATGGATCTATATCTTCAGAAGGGAAGAAAAACAACTCAATGCTTTCATATCCGGTAAAAATTTTAATTATATAATAAATACCATTTTTACCATTTTGTTTGGTCTTTGAAATGACATTTTCAATATATCCAATTATTTGGCGATTTTCATTTGGTTTTAAATTCTCCATAAAACTGGGAAAATTTTTTGGATTTATTATTTCTATTTGCTTATAAAATTTTTCTAGCGGATCGCTTTTTAATGGTAACCCACAGAGCTGGGCTTCCCATCTGGCATACTGATATATTTTATCCTCAATAGCTATATTTAATTCGCCTATATTACTATATTTAGATATTAAAGAAATTTGATAATTTTTTTCAAAATCTTTATTATTTGATTCTTCAAAAAGAGTTGCTCCATCATCATTCTTTTTTGTTAATGAATATTCGACAAGTTCATCATAAGCTTTTAGTAAAGCAATTCTGTCAAAAGATGTCCAATCAAAAGCGCCTGATTGAATTAAAGCTTCAACAATCTTTTTATTAATTTTTTGTAGATCAATTCTCAATAAAAAATCTAAAAAATCTTTATATTCTCCATTTTTCAATCTTTCTAAAACAATAATATTTGCAGCAGATTCACCGACTCCTTTGATAGCGGAAAGTCCATATACAATTTTCCCATCAATTATTTCAAAATTTATACCTGAATGATTAACAGATGGGCAGACAAATGAAATACCCATATTTTTTGCATTTCTAACATATATAGACACCTTTTCTAAATCATCGATATTATTTTTAATCAAAGCTGTCATAAATTCTACTGGATAGTGACTTTTTAAATAGGCAGTATAAATTGTAAGATATGCATATGCAGCCGAATGCGATTTATTAAAGCAATAATCAGCAAAATTATTTATATCATCAAAAAGTTGTCTTACCTTTGCTTCATCTTTTCCATTTTTAACTGCTTTTTCTATAAATTTGTTTTTCATTTTTTCCATAAGATCACCTTTTTTCTTGGCAACAGCTTTTCTTAATGTATCTGCTTCAGCTCCAGAAAATCCAGATAAAATCATTGATATTTTCATTATCTGTTCTTGATATACAATGACTCCATAAGTTTCTGAAAGGACAGATTTTAATTCTTCGAATGGATATTGAATCTTTTCTGGATTGTTCTTTCTGTCAATATATGTAGCGACATAACCACTTTTTAATGGACCGGGTCTGTAAAGAGCTAAAGCAGCAGTAACATCTTCAATATTTTGAGGTTTTAATTGTTTTAGCATCCTTGTAAAGCCAGCCGCTTCAACCTGAAAACATCCAGAGGTATTGCCAGAACATAGTAATTTATAAGTTTTTTCATCATCTAAAGGGATATCATTTAAGGATATTTTTTTGTTGTATCTTTTTTCGATGTATTCAAATGTATCTTTTATTATTGTTAGATATTTTATTCCTAAAATATCCATTTTAAGATAACCAAGTCTTTCAACTGTATCTTTTTCAAACTGGCTGACAATCATATTTGAATCTGAACTAATCATCAAAGGTAATTCTTCTATTACTGGATTTTGAGTTATTACTACTCCAGCAGCATGAATTGTGGTCTGTCTGAAAAGTCCTTCTACAAAAAGTGCATAATCAAGACATTTTTTATATAATTCATTGCTTTCCATAACTGATTTGAATGTTTCATTAGTCTTAATTTCTTCTTCTAATGAGTCGGAGTTGATAATAGAAGTGATTTTGTTTGCCTCTGAAGCACTTATTTTTAATACCCTTGCAACATCTTTTATTGCCTGTTTTGCCTTTAGTTGTGAAAAAGCTCCTATTGCAGCAACATGGTCCTTACCATATCTATTCTTTATATATTCAATAACATTTGGTCTTTCAATATCCTGAAAATCTATATCAATATCTGGCATATTTGTTCTTTCGGGATTTAAAAATCTTTCAAACATAAGATTATGTTTTAATGGATCAATATCTGTTATTCCAAGTGCATAAGCCAGAATTGAACCTCCCGCACTTCCTCTGCCAGGTCCAACAAGAATATTATTGTTTTTTGCCCAATTTATTAAATCCCATACTATTAAAAAATAACCACTAAATTTTTTGGAAGAAATTATTTTAAATTCGTAATTAAATCTTTCTTTTATTTCTTCTGTAATTTGAGGATATCTTTTTTTTAATCCCTCTTCTGCAAGTTTTTTAAGTAGAGTATCTTCTGTGTAATCTTTTTCGATAGGGAATTTTGGAAGGCTTATTTCTCCAAATTTAAAGTTTACATTACACATTTCCATTATTTTTAAAGTGTTTTGAAGACTTTCTGGATAATCACCGAATATTTGTAGCATCTGTTCATAGCTCTTAAAAAAATATCCACTTCCATTAAATGAAAATCTATCATCTTCATCTATTGTGGCTTGAGTCTGAATTGCAAGCAAAATATTATGTTTTTCTGCATCCTCTTCTTCAAGATAGTGGTTATCATTTGTTGCGACAATATCCAGACCATAACTTTTAGAAAATTCAATCAATGTCTTATTT
>JBKBTB010000037.1:0-12488 GCA_046291015.1 Exilispira sp.
TTAGGTGCTGCTATTGCTGGATTTTTAGTTGATTTTTCTTATGATTATTTAAAAAATATGGGGTATAATAATTTTTTAATTAATGGTAGTGGTGAAATCAGAGTTAGCGGTAACAAATATGGTAAAAATTGGATTATAGGTATTCAATCGCCATATTCAAATGCCATAATAGATATTGTCTCTTTACCTGATAGTTTTAGTATTTCCACTTCTGGAAGTTATGAGCGTTTTTTTATCTATGATAATTTAAAATATCATCATATATTAAATCCTTTTACAGGCAAACCAGATTCAAGATTAGACTCTGTTTCTATTGTTACTAAAGACAATTGTCTTGCTGCAGATATTTTATCCACTGCAATTTTTGCCATGGGTATTGAAAATTCCATTAAATTCTGCCTGGAAAACAATATCGAGTATTATATAGTCTATAAGATAAATGGTGAAACATTTAAAAGATTTTCCTCATTTTTCAATAATGCAATAAATAAATGAAAAAAGAAAAAGTTAAAGAAATTCTTAAGATACTTTACCCAAATGCAAAATTGAACTTAAATCTTTTTATCGGCGAAAAAGAAAAAACCTGGTGGGATGATTATTATCATAAAATATTGAGTATAATGGTTCCAATTGATTTATATGATAGAATTATTATTGAAAGAGGTAAATTTGAGGTAAAGTATAAATTTATGGATATTAATAATATCAATATGAAAAATATCTCAGGTAAATCTTATGAATATTTAAAAAATATGGAATTACAAAAAACAAGATATGATGATAATAAAACCATAGAAATTGAAAATTGTATAATTAGAAAAGTCCTTAAAATATTAGATATAAATGAAGAAAAATTAAATTATAAAATAACAATAGAAAAAAACATTCCACTTGCATCTGGACTTGGAGGAGCCTCTTCAGACGCAGCTTTTTTTGTTAAATTTTTGATTGAAGAAAATATAGTAAAATTCAAAAGCGAAAAAGAGATTTTTAAAAAATTATGCCAGATTGGTAGTGATGTTCCATTTTTCTATGTCAATAAGCCATCAATAGTAAGTGGATTTGGTGAAAAAGTTTTTCCATTAAATATGATATTTAATCTATATTTTGTTATAATCCAGCCTTTTAGTAAGATATCAACAAAAATAATGTATGAAGAATTGGATAATTATTCCAATAGAAAAATATTACATAAAATAGAAAGAAAAAAAAATATAAAAAGATATAAAAAAAACTTGCAAAATAAAAAAAATTATGCTTTTTATCTAAGGGAAATTGCAGGTAATGATTTTGAATCTGTAATTACTAATAGAATATATTCTTACCATGAAGTGACCAAAGATTTTAAAAAATCATTATTTGCACAGATAACCGGAGCGGGTTCTTCCATCTTTGGAGTATTTCAAGATTTCAAAGATGCAAAAGAATGCTACGATTATCTTAAAAATATTCATGGGCGTGTTTATATTTGCTCATGTAAAACTTAACTTTAGAAAAGGAGCCAAGATGGAAATTACCAACATCAAAATCAACAAAGTAACTAGCGAGCGCCCATCAGGTGGAAAGAGAAAGCTGCTTGCGTACGCTTCAGTAACTTTTGACAACTGTTTTGTCGTTCATAACATCGCACTTTATGATGGTGATGAAGGCAGAAAGATTGTTATGCCAAGAAGAAAAACTTCAAAAGGTGAGTTTAAAGATGTAGCTCACCCCACAGTAAATGACTTCAGAGAGTTTTTAACCAATTCCATCTCTGATGCGTATGATAATGTGGTTTAGGTTTATATGAAAAGGATTGCCAGTTTGTCAATATCTGGCAATCCTTTGAAATAGTTTTTTTACATTATATTTTGAGCCTTATTATCTTTTACTTTTTTATATTTGTCTAATGGGTTCTTTAAATTCAATTTTGTAAATAATTAATTTTATAAATTTTCTTTGATATAGGATATAATATTTGATAGAGGATATAATATGAAAAAAGAAGAAATAGTTGTTACCGCTGAAGAAAGGGCAATATCAACAAAGAGTTCATTAAAGGTTGCAAGAAAAAGTGGGTTGCTTCCAGCATGTATTTATGGAAGTAGTGTTAAAGAAAATATTAATATTTATGTAAAAGAAAATGAAATCATTAAAATACTTGAAAAACATGGAGAATCATATCCTTTAACATTAAAAATTAAAAATAAGAAAATAGAGGTTATTATTAAAGATTTTCAATATAGTATTTTAACAGGTAAGCTATCTCATGTTGATTTTTATACAGTTTCCTCATCTGAAAAAATTAAAACTCATGTACCATTAAATTTTATTGGAGTATCTAAAGGTGAAAAGGCAGGTGGCATACTTGAAAAATTTCATCTTTCAGTTGAAGTTGAAGGAAAGCTTTCAGAAATACCTGAAAAAATTGATATAAATATTGAAAATATGGATATTGGTACAAGATTTCATGTTTCAAATTTAAATCTTCCTTCAAATTTACGCATAACAATGGATCCTTCTGAAGTTTTGTTCATAATTGCTGGTAAAAAGGCTACTGAGGCTACAGGAGAAACTTCTGGAGCTATGACAGTTGAAGAGGCAGAAAAAGCCAGAGAAATTTTTGATTAAAAAAATTTATTTAAGAGGAAATTACTCTACAAAATGAACAAATCAGATAATAATAATCCTATGATATTGATCGCAGGACTTGGAAATCCGGGTGGTAATTATTACAAACATAGACACAACCTGGGTTTTCAATTTATTGATTATATAGCGAAAAGGATAACTGGTTCCAAAAAAGTTGATTTTATTACAAAAAAAAAGAAAGCCGATTTTATTTCATTGAAATACGAAGGAAAAGAAGTCACACTGGTCAAACCTCTTACCTTCATGAATAATTCTGGTGAAGGGATCCTTTTTATGGCTGCTTTCCTTAAAATACATGAAGAAAATATAATTGTTATATATGATGATATTGATCTTGAATTTGGTGATTTGAGATTACGATGTAGTAAAAATTATACAAATCATAATGGTATAATTTCTGTTGAAAAATTGCTGAAGAAAGAAAACTTTACAAGATTAAGAATAGGCATTGGTAAACCGAAGGATGAAAATGGAAAGATTTTAAATGATCCCAAGTATTTTCAAGATTATGTATTATCAGATTTTAGTCTTGTAGAAGAATATCAACTTGAAAATATAATTTTTAATCATACATTTAATGTTATAAAGGGCTTTATTAAGGGTGGATATGATTCTGCTTATAATGAATTAGACAGGGCAAGAATCAAAATAAAAGATGAAATCTCTAGAGGACAAAGTCTATCTTTTTCTGAATAACAATGTTGTTAATTTAAGTTCAACATCAATTACAGTTGCTCTTAGCATGGGTTGTGACTCAATGGCTCTTTTCTTCATTTTATTAAATTTAAAAAAAAAATACAATTTTATTTTATCAGCATGTCATTTAAATCATAATTTAAGAGAGGAATCTAATACTGAACAACAGGAATTTATTAAATTGATGAATCAGCTTAATATCAGATATTATACTGAAACTCTCAGTGTCCCCATCGATTTAAAAAACTCAAATAAATCTTTTGAACTATGGGCAAGAAACGAAAGATTAAAGTTCTTTAAAAGAGCTAAAGAAATACTAAATTCTCAGTATATTGCAATTGCACATAATAAAGATGATATTTTAGAAACATTTTATTTAAATCTATTTAGAGGTTCTGGTTTATCTGGCGTAGCTTCTATAAAACCAAAAAGAGATTATATAATAAGACCTGTTATAGATATTACTAAAAATGAGCTTAAAAGTTATTTAAATGATAACAATATTGCATATTTTGAAGATAAAACAAATGCGGATAATAAAATTAAAAGAAATTATATTAGAAATATTTTAATACGAGAAATTAGTGAAAAATTTCCTGGCTCACAAATAGCAGTAATAAATTTTATTAAAGAGATTAATAAGACCATAGAATTTATTGAATCTTTTACACCATCATGGTTTAATGATAATTTCTGGGATAAAAATGAATTTTTGAAATTAAACGATTACTTAAAAAGCTTTTTATTATATAAAAAAATAAAAAATATCTGTAATTTAAATAATGTTGATTTTACTTCAATTGATATTTCAAGAAAAAAAATTGAAGATTCTATAAATAAGATAAATAGCATTAATTCAGGTTATGTTGCAAGATTTTATTTTTTTGATATTTATATCGCATATAAAAAAATCTATTTTGTTATAAAGAAAAATTATGTAAGCACTTATATCGAAATTGATTTAAATGAAATTAGATCAAATAATAAAGAAAGTGAAAAATATTATATATTATCAGATGAAATTAAATGTGAATATAAAAGAATGAGTAATCTTGATTCTATAAAGAATAAAGATCAACTAAAAAATATTTTTTTGATAAAGGATGATAAAAATATTGAAAAAATTATTATTTCAAAATGGCAAAAAGGAGATAAAATAAACTTAAAAAATGGTGAGAAAAAATTACATGACATTTTTATAGACTGGAAAATACCCAGACCTTTTAGAGAAAATATTCTTGTGATAAGAAGCGAAAAGGATTTAATTGGTTTTTATATTCCATATAAGTTCGGAAACAGATCAAATTATATCCTTTCAAAAAATTATTATGTTGATTTTGAATCTAATTTTAATTATATTGTATTGACAATTAAAAAGAATTTTTATTATTAATATATTCAAAGGAAAGTAAATGAGTAACTTAAATCAAAATCCTAAAAATAAAAAGGGATTATCTGGTGGATTGGCTATTATTCTTATTGCAATAGGATTTTTAGCCATATTATTTTTAATGTCAAATCCTATCGTAGAAATTGCTGAAAAGATGACTTATAGTGATTTTATAAAATTGGTAGGTGAAGGTAAAGTCGATTCTGTTATTATTTCTGGTAATCAGATTAAAGTCTATATGAGAAAAGCAACTGATTCTTCAAAACCAGATCAATACAAAGTCGTAATACCATATATTGATCCAGAACTTTTGCAATTTCTTAAAGATAATGATGTAAATATTGAAGGACAGGAGCCTAAAGATACATCATCATTCTGGTGGTATATTATTCCTTTAGGATTGACAATACTTTCGATATTTTTCTTCATGAATATTACAAAACAAATTGGTGGTGCAAATAATCAGGCTTTTAGCTTTGGAAAAGCAAGAGCAAGGTTATATATAAATACAACAGTAAAATTTACTGATGTCGCTGGTATTGACGAAGCCAAGCAGGAACTTATAGAAGTTGTTGAATATTTGAAAAATCCAATAAAATTTTATTCATTAGGTGCTAAGATACCTAGAGGTGTTCTATTAGAAGGTCCACCTGGTTGTGGTAAAACACTTTTAGCTAAAGCTGTAGCTGGTGAAGCAGGTGTTCCTTTTTTTTCTATTTCTGGTTCCGATTTTGTTGAAATGTTCGTAGGTGTTGGAGCTTCAAGAGTAAGAGATCTATTTAATCAGGCAAAAGAAAAAGCTCCAGCAATAATTTTTATAGACGAGCTTGATGCAGTTGGTAGATCAAGAGGAGCTGGACTTGGTGGCGGTCATGATGAAAGGGAACAGACTTTAAATCAGATTTTAGTTGAAATGGATGGATTTGAAACTCAGGATTCAGTTATAGTACTGGCTGCAACTAATAGAGCAGATATTCTTGATAGAGCACTTTTAAGGCCTGGTAGATTTGATAGAAAAATTTATGTGGATTTACCAGATCTTTATGGTAGATATGAAATACTTCAAATACACGCAAAAAAAGTCCCACTTACCAAAGATGTGGATCTCTTTGCTATAGCAAGAGGTACTCCTGGTTTCTCAGGAGCTGATCTTGCAAATATAATTAATGAAGCAGCAATACTTGCCGCAAGAAATAATTTGACAGCTGTTGACATGCATTGTCTTGAAGAAGCCAAGGATAAAGTATTGATGGGTCCTGAGAGAAAATCACTGGTTTTATCCGATCAGGAAAAACTTGTTACTGCTTATCATGAAGCAGGACATACTCTTGTAGGTGCACTTATGAAAAATTCAGAACCAGTATACAAAGTTAGCATTATACCAAGAGGAGCAGCATTGGGCTTAACCGTAAATATTCCTCTTGATGACCAACATCATTATTCAAAATCATACCTTTTCGATAAAATCTGTGTTCTTCTTGCCGGAAGGGTTGCTGAAGAATATAAATTTAAAGAGATTTTTACCGGCGCTCAAAATGATATTGAAAGAGCCACTAAAATCGCTCATGATATGGTTACAAGATATGGAATGTCTTCTTTAGGTCCCTTAGGATTTGGTTCAGACAAAGATGATGTTTTTTTAGGTAAGGATCTTGTTAGAGAGAGAAATTACTCAGAAGAAACTGCTAAAAAGATTGATTTAGAAGTTCAAAAAATTATTAAAGAAGCATTTGAAAGGACCAAAAAATTGATAGAAGAAAATATAGATAAATTAGATTCTCTTGCAAGTAAACTGGTAGAAAAAGAGTCTCTTATTGCTTCAGAAATTTATGAAATTCTAGGAATCAAGGATCCACATAAAGATGTTAATATTGAAAATTTTAAGAAAAAATATCTTGAAAAAAACAATAATAATGATGAAAATATAAAAGACATTAACCAGACAAAATAATTTGCTCCGGATAAAAAATAGTTAAAATCAAAAAGGCTCTTATTTATGAAAACTGATATACCAAGATATAATGTTTCTGGACTTAGAGGAGTTATAGGACAGAATTTTAACCCATTAACTTTGTATTACAATATTCTTGGTTTTGTAAAATATCTTGAAAAAAGATGTTATCAAAGGGGTGAAAAAAAGAAGATAAAAGTATTTATAGGAAGAGATGCAAGATCTTCTGGAGAGCCATTATCTGCATATATTATTGGTCTTTTAAATTTGTTTGGAGTAGATGTGGATTTTGGTGGAATAATTCCTACACCAACAGTATTACACGAAGTTAAACAGGGAAAATATGATGGCGGTATTGCTATTACTGCTTCTCATAATCCAATAAATTTCAATGCCATTAAACTTTGTAAATATGGTGGTTTTTTCCTGGATCCATTTGATATTTCTGAATTAAATAAATATATTGATCAGATTATTGAAAAAGAAGAAAAATACTCAAGTGAATACAATAATCTTGGCTCTATGAAATTCTCTTCTGAAGCTGTTGAAAATCATATAAATAGTGCTTTAAACTCATTTAACCTGAAACTTATCAAAGAAAGAAAATTCAATGTTGCTGTTGATTTTTGTAATTCTACTGCTGCAAATATCTTTCCTAAATTGTTTGAAAAGCTTGATGTGAATTATCATGCCATTTTTGAAAATATTACCGGAAGTTTTGAAAGGGAACCTGAACCAAATATTGATACTATGAAGTATCTCTCCAGATTAATGCAGAATAAAAAATTTGATGTTGGCTTTGTATTTGATCCAGATGCAGATAGAGTGGCAGTTTTATTTGAAGACGGAACAATTCCTTCTGAAGAATATACTCTTGCTTTATCATATCTTCATTATTGTAAAAACAAGGGTGGGGGAGATTGTTCAGTAAATCTCTCTACCTCATCCATGGTAAAATATATAGCAGATAAGTATAATTTTAGCATACACTTTGCCCCGGTTGGTGAAATAAATGTTTCGATGAATATGCTTGAAAACAGGTGTAATTTTGGTGGAGAAGGTAATGGAGGTGTAATTTATTTTCCGGTTTCAAAAAGCAGAGATACTATTGTTGCAGTCTTATTTATTCTTGAACTTATAGCAAGTGAAGGGAAAGCTATATCTGAAATAGCAAAAGAAATTCCATTTTATGAAATGAAAAAATATAAATTTAATAAAACTAAAGATTTCGATTCATCAACTATTGAAAATCTTCAAATAATTTTTAATAGTAATTTTGATAAAATTCAAAATATAAATAAAAATGATGGAGTCAGATTTGATTTTGATTTCGGTTTCTGTCATATAAGACCTTCCAATACTGAACCAGTAATCAGAGTTATTTTTGAAAGCAAAGATAGATTTGTTTTAAGTAAGTTTGAATCTTTTCTTGGTAAACTTGAAAAACTATTTTAATATTTTTGAATTTAATATTTTTAAATTATTTTTAAAATTTTTAGAAATCATTATTTCAAGGGTAATTAAAATGATTGGAAAAATTGCAATTGGCTCGGATCATGCTGGATTTAGCTTAAAAAAGGAAATAATAGAATACTTAAAGTCAAAGAATATTGTTGTTTTAGATTGTGGAACTTATTTTGAAGAATCATGCGATTATCCAGACTATGCAAAAATAGTTGCTGAAAAGGTTTCCTCAAAGGAGGTTGATGCTGGAATTTTATTTTGTGGAACAGGTATAGGGGTCTCTATAGCTGCCAATAAAGTCAAAGGAGTTAGAGCTGCTTTGGTCTGGAATTCTGAAACGGCAAGTTTGGCAAAACGCCATAATGATGCAAATATCATATGTATTGGAGCAAGATTCATTGCACCATTTTATGCAAAAATAATTATTGACTCCTTTCTAAATTCAGAATTTGAGGCGGCAAATCATGAAAGAAGGGTAAATAAAATTAGTAAAATGGAGATATAAAAATAGCAAAATGTCTATAAAAGCAATAATATATGATATTGAAATAGATATTTTGAAAATTCACTATGATCCGGTATTATTAAAATTAAAAAAGGATCTTCACCTTTCAATATCGAAAATAAAAAATCTTTTTTTTTCACCACAGTTTTATTTTTTTACAATTGGCAAATTAAATTTTGAGAATTTTATAAAGACATCTTTTAATGAGTTAATGCTTGATTCTTCTTATATAAGCAAAATTGAAAAAAAATATAAAAAGTCTTTCGAATATTTTAGCGAAAAAAAGAATAATCTTATAATGCTTGGCAATATCTTAAACATAAGCGTTTTTTTTTCTGCTGACATAGATAGTTCAATTGCAAATTCATTGACTAAAAAAGATCCATCTATTAATAAAATTTCTTTTTTTTCATCAAAAATTAATGCAGTTAAGCAGGAAAATTACTTTATGGAAAAGATAATAAATCAACTGGGATTGGATAGCTCAAATATATTAATTGTTGATGATAATCTTGATGTGCTTATTGCCGCCAGAGAATTTGGGTTTTTTACATTATTTTATGATGGCAAAAGAGATTTTTATGAACTATTAAATCTTATAAATCAAAATATTGATTAACAAATAATTGATTGACAAATCAATAAAATTTATTAATCTTATTTGAGTAAAATCAATATTATAATTATCTTAATATTTTTTCTTGTAACAAGGAGATTTTATGGATATTTTCGAGAAATGTTACAAATACGATGAACCTCAAAAAGCAAAGGAAGCTGGATTTTATCCATATTTTAGACCTCACCATGCAAAAACAGATACAGTGGTTTTAATGGAAGGACGTGAGGTTATAATGCTTGGTTCAAATTCATATCTTGGTTTAACTTCCCATCCAGAAGTAAAGGAAGCTGCAATAAGAGCGATTGAAATCCATGGCACTGGTTGCGCTGGCTCAAGATTTTTAAATGGAACACTCGATATACATGAGGAATTAGAAAAAAAATTGGCAAATTTTGTCGGTAAAGAAGACGCTATAATATATTCAACAGGTTTTTTTGCCAACCAGGGAGGTATTTCAGCATTAGTTTCAAGAAATGATGTTGTTTTTATAGATAAATTAGATCATGCTTCCATTGTTGACGGAACAAGACTTGGATTTGGAGAAATTGTTAGATTCAGACATAATGATGTTGATCACCTTGACAAGCTTCTTACTAAATATCCCGAAAAAGGAAAACTGGTTGTTGTGGATGGAGTTTATTCTATGGATGGAGATATAGCACCTCTTCCAGATCTTGTCAGAGTATGTAAAAAGCATAAAGCAAGATTATTTGTTGATGATGCACATTCTTTAGGTGTGCTTGGAAAAAATGGTAGAGGAACAGCCGATTATTTTAATTGTACAGATGATGTCGATATAATAATGGGTACATTTTCCAAATCACTGGCTGCTCAGGGAGGATTTATAGCTGGCGAACATAAGGTGATCGATTACATAAGGCATCATTCAAGACCCTTTATTTTTTCAGCTTCACTTGCACCTGCTCTTATCGCTACAGTTGATAAAGCTTTAGAAATCATGCTCAGAGAACCAGAGAGAATAGAGAATCTATGGAAAATTACCAAATATGCGGCTGATGGTTTTAGAAAACTTGGGTTTAATATTGGTAATGCAGAGACTCCTATTATACCAATCATTATTGGTGAGATGGAATTAACTTTCAAATTCTGGAAAACCATATATGATATGGGAGTTTTTGCAAATTGTGTAATACCTCCTGCTGTACCTGAAAATAAATGTATTATAAGAACATCATATATTGCTACTCATACAACAGATCAGATAGATAAGGCTTTAGAGATTTTTGGAAAAGCCGGAAAAGAACTTGGTATTATTTAATTGATAAAAAAAATTGATTTTTTTAGATTTTGTGAAATTATTAAATTGATATTTATTTTTTGATTTGTGCCTCACAGAAATAATTCATTTTGTGAGGCAATTTTTTATTAAAAAATGAAACTATTCAATTAAAAAAAGAGGTTTTTATGGCAGAACAAAAAGAAAAAAAATCCAGATATGCTGCATTAGAAGAGAAGCTTGTTTATAAAAATGATTTGATATGGCAATCCATAAGCCATAGTGAAGAAAGTCAAATGGAAGATATTTCTTCTGAATATATAGATTTTATTTCTAACTGTAAAACAGAAAGAGAATCTGTTATCTATCTTCAAAATAAGGCATTATCTGCTGGATATAAGAATATTTTAGAATTTTCTGGTAAAGCAAAGGCAAATGATAAATTTTTCTGGAATTTTCGGGATAAAGTACTGGCTATAATTAAAATTGGAGAAGATTTAGATATAACCAAAGGCATAAATATTGTTGGGTCTCATGCAGATGCTCCAAGACTTGATCTCAAACAAAATCCTCTTTACGAAGATACAGGTATTGCTTTTTTAAAAACTCATTATTATGGGGGGATAAAAAAATATCAGTGGTTAAATATTCCTTTAGCGATTCATGGAGTTGTTGTTCTTGAAGATGGTAAAAAGGTTAACTTAAAAATAGGTGAAGATGAAAAAGATCCAGTTTTCGTTATTTCAGACTTACTTCCCCACCTTTCAAGAAATGTCCAATCAGATAAAAAGTTATCTGAAGCCATTCAGGCAGAAAATATGGTGGTGATTGTTGGAAGTAGACCTGTTAAAGATAAACAGGTTAAAGAACAAGTTAAATTATTTGTTCTTGAATATCTTCACAATAACTATGGGATGAAAGAAGAAGATTTTATTTCAAGCGAAATTGAGATTGTACCAGCTTTAAAGCCAAAAGAAGTTGGATTTGATAGAGCAATAATTGGGGCTTATGGTCATGATGATAGAGTATGCTCTTTTTTAGCAGCTATATCATTAATATACAATTCCACTATTAAAAAAACCGCAATGGCATTAGTTGTCGATAAAGAAGAAATCGGATCCTCTGGATCAACCGGTTCTGATTCATATCTCATACATCACCTTTATACTATGATTGCAAATATCATAGAAGGGAACAATATTTCAGTATCTTATCTTAGAAAGGCATTTTTAAATTCCAATTGTATATCATCAGATGTAGCAGCTGCAATAAATCCTCCATATAAACAGGTACATGATTTACAAAATGCAGCGAAGCTTGGTTATGGTGTCGCTATTACTAAATATACTGGTTCTGGAGGAAAATATGCTGCAAATGATGCTGATGCCGAATATATTGGGAAAATCCGAAGATTTTTAAATTCTCATAAAATACCATGGCAATATGCAATGCTTGGTAAGGTTGATGAAGGCGGTGGTGGTACAATAGCAAAATATGTTGCATATTATGGTATAAATACCATAGATGCAGGAGTTCCAGTAGTTGGAATGCACTCACCATTTGAGTTAATATCAAAAGCTGATTTATGGTCTACTTTCAGATTTTATTCTTCATTTTTTGCTGAGTTTGATTAATTAAATATACTTTTTAAGGCAGTTATGAAAAACATAAATCTATCTCCAATTTTACTTGCCTTTCTGGGAACTTTATTTACTTATCTAATGACTGCATTTGGTGCAGCTATAGTGTTTTTATTTAAAAGGTACAATAAAAAATTACTGGATGCCATGCTTGGTTTTGCAGCAGGGGTTATGATTGCAGCAAGTTTCTGGTCATTACTTTCTCCTTCAATAGAAATTTCGAAAGATATGGGCAAAAATCCAATTTTACCAGCAGCTTTGGGTTTTTTGCTTGGGGGTTTTTTTATAAGATTAATTGATTTTATTATGCCGCATCTTCATATGGGAGAAGAAAAACCAGAAGGATTAAATTCAA
>JBKBTB010000038.1:0-12335 GCA_046291015.1 Exilispira sp.
TTTACCAATTGTTTTGAATCTTTAGAGATTGAATAAATTTTGGAACTGGTAAAATCTATTTTAGGTAATTTTCCATTAAGTATTGCAAGTAAAGCAATTACTATAGCGACAGCAATAATTATTCTTAATGTTACGGATATCCCTTCTGATTTTGTCTTATCACCTTTTATTTCTTTTATAGACTCTTTAATTATTTCAGGATTCAGGATAAAGTAAAAAAATATTCCTAAAAACCCAAAACCAGAACCTATTAAAAACAATTTTTGTTTTGTAATGAATGTTACAACTATAAAAGCCATAACGATAAAAGAAGATATCCAGAAAATAAGTTCCACTACAAATTTATTTTTCCTTAATTTATCCAGAAATTGCATTATAGAATTAAAAAATTTATTCATAATTTTCCCCTTTTGATTAAATCACTTCTTTGATTCTAAAAATGTAATATTAATATAGATCATAAGTCCTATAAATAATAGAAAATATAATATTGCATTTAAATCTAAAAATCCTTTAGAAAGATTGGTAAGATGTTCCTGGTATGATAAATTGCTTATAATACTTTTGAAAAAAGGCTTGTAAACAATATTTTTTAGCCAATCTATTAATGAAATCATAAGAAGAATAACCCATGATACCATAGCAGCAACTACCTGATTGCTTGAAAGATATGATATTAAAAGACTTATTGTGGTAAATAATATTGTTAATAAAATATAACCTAATAATGAGAATAATAAGGGTAAGATTTCTGGTTTTCCAATAATGAAGAGAATACCAGTATATATTAAAACAGGACTTATCATGATCAAAGTAAAAAGATTATATGCAATGAACTTTCCAAAATATATTTCTATATCTGTAACCGGTGAAGTGTATAAAAGCTCCATGGTATTATTTTTTCTTTCATCAACAAATGCTCTTGCAGCGACAATTGGAATTGATAAAGCTAAAATGATAATCATATTTGGTATAAAACCTTCCAGACTTGCCATTTGTGAACCAGCCAGAAAAGCATAAAAGAAGAATCCACTTAATTCATAAAATATAAAAAGAATAATAGGTGCTATTAAAGAATTCAAAAATATTGAATTTAAATCTCTTTTAGCTAATAACCAAATAGTTCTCATATTTTATTCCCCTTTAACAAGTTTTGCGAATATTTCTTCAAGTGATAGTTCTAATTCTCTAACTTCAAGTATTGAATAACCTTTTTCTACTATTGCTCTGGTAATATTTGCCTGAATTGAAGGAAGATCTTCTGTTCTTATATGGTATTCATCATGGCTTTTTTCACATTGTTTTACACCTTTCACAGACAATATATATTCTGAAATATCCAGATCTTCTGATATTTTTACGCTGAATAACCTATCTGGTTGTAGTTTTTTTCTTAAATTATCTGTTGTATCTTCGGCAATTATTTCGCCTTTATTTATTATAATTACCCTTGAACTGATCTCTTCAATCTCAGCAAGTATATGGGATGAAAGAATAATTGTTTTCTCTTTACCTATTTCTTTAATAAGATTTCTTATTTCAATTATCTGTATTGGATCAAGACCAATAGTTGGTTCATCTAAAATTATAACTTTAGGATCATGTATCAAAGCTGCTGCAATACCGACTCTTTGCTTTAATCCCTTTGAAAGAGTTCTAATCTTACTATTATATTTTTCATAAAGATTAGTTTTTGAAATTACATAGTCAATTCTGTTTTTTAAATCTTTTTTAGCAACACCATTTAGTCTTGCGACAAAATTAAGGTAATCTACTACAGGCATTTCTGGATACAATGGTGGATTTTCAGGTAGATAACCTAAAAGTGCCTTTGCTTTTTTTGGTTCATCTTCCATAGAATAATCACCGATTTTTACATCACCAGTATTCGGTAAAAAATAACCTGTAATGACTCTCATCGCAGTTGTTTTACCGGCACCATTTGGTCCTAAAAACCCGACTATTTCACTTTCTTTTATTGAAAAAGAAATATTTTTCAATGCCTGTAAATTCCCATACCATTTAGAAACATTTGTAACTTCAATCATGAAAAACCTCCAAATTTATTTTAACAAATTAAATCTCTTACCAACTTCTTTTTTTCTTCTTTTTATTTGTTTTCTGTTGTTCTACAAGTTTTTTAATTTTTTCTTTTTCCTTTTCTTTCCTTTTTTCTTCTTCTATTTTTGAAAGCTGTCTTTCTCTTTCCTTTTTTTCTTCTATTTTTTCCTTATTTTTTAGTATAAACAAATTGAATCTTTTTTCAAAATAATCCTGCGTTTGAGCAAGATACAACATAGGCGCAGAAATCAATACCATAATTAAGCACAATATTTGCCCCATCGTTAAACCACCAAGGACAAATCCATTTTTTATAAGCCAGCCAGCATATTTATCCGGTTCTCTTGTATATTCGATGAAAAATCTAAAAAATCCATAACCAAAAATAAATAACCAGAATATAAATCCAGTTTTTAATTTTTTAGATTTTCTATTTGCTTTTTCAAGAAAAAATAATATTAAAAATAAAATCAGCCCTTCAAAAAGTGCTTCATAAAGTTGGGATGGATGTCTGGTTATCTGCTGCCCGGAATTCGGAAAGATCATACCCCAAGGTAGATTTGTGGGCCTTCCCCATAGCTCACCATTTATGAAATTTCCAAGTCTTCCAAAAAACAAACCCAATGGTGCTATTACAACTGAAGCATCTGCAACTCTATAAAAATTTAGATAGCGATATCTTATAAGAATAGCTGTGGCAATAAGGACTCCAACCAGCCCTCCATGAAAGGAAAGGCCTCCAGTTCTTATATTTATAATATTATATAAAACATTAATTATTGCTGCTAAACCCTTCTTCCCTTCATCAGGTGTAAATATAGATACAGGATCATAAAGTAAAACGAAAAACAATCTTGCACCAATAAGTATGCCAATAGCTACCCACAATATAACCTCCCATTCAAAATCAACAGGGGGATTAACAGCTTCAATGAAATCTTTCATTTTATATCTTTTTGAAAGGTAAATTAAAGCAATAACTAAACCTAAAACATACATAAAACCATACCAGCGAATTTCAAACGGTCCAATATGAAACATTGCTGGATTAATATTTACTGTCATCCGCTTACCTCCACAAAATACTTTCTCAAAATCAATTTATCATTAAAGTAATTTACTGCAATATAATTGTTAATTCAAATAAAACTTAATAAATAGTAATAATAATTAAATTTACTTTTTCAATTCCAAAAGATAAAAATAAATAGATCTTGATTATTTAATCCTATTTTTTACATATGTATAATTATTATACTGTGTATTATATATTTACATTTTGCTTTTTTAAAACAGATTTTTTCTTTTAATATTTTGTAAAAATTATTCACAAAATAAGATATTATTAATTCATTAAATCAAATAGGCAATATTATTTCTTAGAATTCAAAAGTATCTAAATCATTAAGTAAAAGCTTTAATAATAATAATCGATAAATTTAATTTATTATGGCATAATTATTGCTGTATTATAAGCGAAAATAAAATATTTTAAGGAGGAGTTTATGTCAAGAAAAGATTTATCTATTATTAAAGATTTTGATCCATTTTCTCTTATAGAAAGAGAATTAGATGATTTGTGGTTTTTTCCATTTTTTAAATATCCATCTTCCAGTAAATATGCTCCATTAGATATTTCTGAAGATGAAAAGAATTATTATATTGAAACAGATCTGCCAGGTTTTTCAAAGGATCAGATTTCTATTAAAATTGATAAGGATCTTCTTACTATTTCTGCAAATACTGAAAAAGAAGATGAAAAACAAACTAAAAAATATCACAAAAAAGAAAGAGTTTCAAGAAGTTGCACAAGAAGTGTTAGCCTTCCAGAAAACATTGATCTAGAAAATATCGCTGCAAAATTTGAAAATGGTGTTTTAACTCTTACTCTACCCAAAAAAGAACCTGAAAAATCCAGACAGATAGAAATTAAGGTTCAATAATTAAAAAAATGGGGTAGCTTGATAATTCAAGTTACCCCAATTTTTTTTATCATTTGTTAACTACTCAGGCTAAAATTAATGTTTAATTTTTAACTTTTCTATATGTTAAATTATAGATGTTGATTTTTTTTTGAAATTATAAAATTTAGATAATACCGAGAATCTTTCTTGCTTCATCGGGAGATGCTATCTCTCTTCCAAGTTCTTTTGCCAATCTAACAATTCTTTCAACAAGTTGAGCATTTGAATTGGCTAAAACACCTTTTGTATAAAATATATTATCCTCAAATCCTACTCTTACATGTCCTCCCATGGTTATCGCATTAACGGCTAATGGAAGTTCAAATCTACCTATTCCTGCAACAGTCCATGTTGCATCGGTAGGTAGTAGCTCAGTCATAAATAAAAGGTTTTTTATTGAAGCATTCAAAGCACCAGTTACACCAAGAACAATATCAAAATGCATATGGCGAGGAAGAAGTCCTTCCTTTTTTAGTATTAGAGCATTTTGAATATGTCCTGGCTCAAAACATTCCAATTCTGGTAAAATATTGAATTCTATCATTGTTTTCGCAAAATTTCTCATTAATGGAAGATCATTTACAAAAATATCATCTCCAAAATTTGTTGTACCGCAATCCAGTGTAGCCATTTCGGGTCTTAACTCCGCAACTGCTATTCTTTCCTGCCATGTCATGCCAACTGCACCACCGGTAGAAGGTTGAATTATTGGGCCCCTGCCAGAAATTTTAGATTTAATTGCTTCTATCGCTTTTTTAAAAACTTCTTTATCCTGGGTTGGAGTGCCATCATCTTTTCTTACATGAAGATGAATTATGGAAGCGCCTGCATCATAACATCTTTTTGCTTCTTGTGCAATTTCTTCTGCCGTGTAAGGAACACCTGGATTATCTTTTTTAGTAACTTCAGCTCCACATATTGCAGCTGTAATTATCAGTTTTTCCATAATACAACCTTTATGCAATTTTATATATTTTTATATCTTAATACTGGTTAATAAAATTTTATCATCTTTTCACACTTTATTTTTTCTTTGTTTATCTTTTGGAACGACACAAACTCCTTCTGCTTTGCAAACAAGTATGGGTTTTTCAAGAAGATCACATGCTGAAACATTATCTTTTAAGTTTGCAGAAGTTATAACTTTAAATGCTGCAAATTTCATCTTTCGAGATGTATTTCCCTTTGATATTATTTTACCATAAGCCTCAATATAATCTCCAGCAAATACAGGGGCAAGAAAGTCAACAGAAGTATAAGTTCTAAATAAACCTTCGTCGCCATCTTCCCTGATCAAGAGTTCTGTTGCAACATCACCAAAAAGATTCAACATTTTTGCTCCATCGACTAAATTGCCAGCATAATGTGCATCATGAAGACTCATTCTAACTCTTATCATTACATCCCATTCTTCTGGATTGTATATTAATTCTTCATTTTGCATAATTTAACCTTTAATAAATTATTAAAAACAAAAACTATTAAAATTAAATATCAATTAAAATATCTATTTAATACTAATTAATAGTTTTTAATATCAAGATTATTCTTCATCTAGTTCATCTTTCATCGATTGTAAAATCTTTTTCGAAAATTCAATTCGCCCTTTACTATATTCTTTTGATTCTTCAAGTATAAATGAATTGATAGCCTTTTCAACATATTGATTGTATTTTTCATATACATCATCAATTCTTGTGGATTTTTCCCAGAAAAAAGAACCTATCGAAAATCTTGAAAATCCGACAGCACCAAGACTATCTATAATTATAGCATCATGAAGAAGTTTACCTTCCTGCGAAGCTGGTTTATCTTCCAGATCAGAATTAAGAATAGCATCAACAACCTTGTTAATTTTTTCTATGGGGAATCCTGTTTCTGAAAGAATCTGGGCTGCTCTTTCGGCAGAATCCTCTTTTGAATTCTTTCCCAGTATAATCTTATACAAAAAGCATGCGGCATGCAAAATTTGATCATCATATTTGTCTGAAAGCTTTTTAGCATAAAAATAAACCCTGGATAGATGATCAAAAGAGTAAGTCAATCTTCCGGTAGTTAAATCTTTAGCATATTGCTCAATTATTGATCTCATTTTTACCTCATTTTGTTTGTCTATTATTTATGTTAATTATTTTATTTTTTCTTTATGGCTTTAACAGGGCATATAGGAATACATTTCTCACATGATGTACATTTAGATTCAATTATCTTATAAACAGGATCTCCTTCCTCTATAGCTTCTGATGGGCAAACTACAACACATGCATTACACCTTAAACATTCTTTATCAATGTATATCATACTTAACTCCCAATTATTTTAATATGAAAGTTAACAACTAATAAAATAAGATCTTTTTAATCTTTTTCTTCCCTACACGGATAAGTATATAATCTTTTTTTAAATTATCTATTAAAATTTGATATTTTATATCCTGTATAGTCTGATCATCAATATTGACTCCTCCCTGTTCTATTAATCTTTTTGCCTCACTTTTTGATGATGCAAGACCAGAATCAACCAAAAGATTTGAAAGTTCAATAATATTACCATTTTTTTTATTCACCTTATATGTTGGTATTAATTCAAGTGTTTCTTCATCCATATTTTTTGAAAATATTCTTGCACCTTTACTTGCTTTAATAGCTTCATCTTCTCCATGTGCAAGTTTGGTAGTTTCATAAGCTAAAATCTTTTTCGCTTCAATGATGCTTGCGTCTTCTTTGGTTATATCCTCAATATATTCTAATTCCAATAGGGTAAAAAGCTTTAAAAATCTCTTTACATCCTTATCATCGACATTAATCCAGTATTGATAATAATCATATGGTTTAAGTAAATCTTTATCTATCCATACCGCGTTACCAGCTGTTTTACCCATCTTCTCACCATTAGCGGCAACGACAAGAGGTGCTGTAAAGGCATATACATCTTTTTGGTGAATTCTTCGAATTAAATCAATACCTGCAACTATATTACCCCATTGATCTGAACCACCCATCTGCATTATGCAACCTTCTTGTTCAAAAAGTTTTAAAAAATCATAAGCCTGCATAACCTGGTAGTTAAATTCAAGAAATGATAAGCCTTTTTCCATTCTTATTTTATATGATTCAAAAGAAAGCATCCTGTTAACAGAAAAATGAACTCCGATATCTCTTATAAAATCTATGTAATTTAGTGGTAAGAGCCAATCACTATTGTATCTTATCTTTGTAAATCCAGAGTCATGTTTATCTTCTGTTATATTTAAGAATTGAGAAAGATTTTTTCTTAATCCTTTTGCATTTTCAAAGATTCTTTCCTTTGTCATCATCTTCCTCATCTCTGTTTTACCAGAAGGATCTCCTACCATTGCTGTTCCAGTTCCTATGACTGCAATTGGTTTATGACCGTAAATTTCAAACCATTTTAATAACATTATTGGTTCTAATGAACCAACATGCAAAGATGATGCAGTTGGATCAAACCCTATATAACATTTAACCTCTTGATTATCAAGAATTTCCTCTATCTTCGGATCTGTCACCTGTTCTACGAAACCTCTTTCAACTAAATTTTTAAAAAGTCCTTTTTTCATTGAAATAACCTTTAATAAATTTTATAAAAAATTTAATTAATATTCAATTCATTTTTTTCTTTATTTAAATTAGTACTCTAAAATTTCTTCTTCTTTATTTAAAA
Organism: Exilispira sp.; assembly: GCA_046291015.1. Taxonomy (GTDB): domain Bacteria; phylum Spirochaetota; class JAAYUW01; order JAAYUW01; family JAAYUW01; genus Exilispira. The sequence continues at coordinate 7,710 of JBKBTB010000038.1, forward strand.
CTCTTAAAACTCCAAGTGCTAATGCTTCCATTTCATGTTCACCCGCAATTATATGATATTTTTCATCATCTGGCAGCCACTTTTTTATCCAATCAATAATTACACTTGATTTTGCCATACCACCGGTTAAAATCACACAATTATACTTGCTTTTTAAGATTGTCTTTTGAGCATTTATAGCCTTAGCGATTTGAAAACACATCGCTTCAAGTATTTTCTTAACATTTTCATCAGTTTTTGATCTTTCAAGTAATTCTTTTACATCATCTGTTCCAAAATATGCCGTAAGTCCTCCATTTTTGGAAAAAAGATTTTCTATTTCATTAATCTTTATTTCACCTTCATTAATTAGTTTAATAACTGTTTTAACAGGCAATACACCGCAGGAAGTCGGGGAAAAAGGACCTGTTTGTCTTCCTTCTAAAACATCTACAATCTTTCCATTTGATACAGCATTTATTGAAATACCTCCTCCAAGGTGAGCTACTATAAAATTAGAATTGAAAAAATCAATACCAAGATCTTTAGCAGTTTTTCTGGCACAGGCTCTAACATTTAATGCATGAGTCAAAGCTGCAAATTTAATTTTTGGATGACCAGTAATCCGGGCTATATCCGCCATTTCATCTGTGGAAATTGGATCTACAATAAAAGCTGGTTTTTTGGTAACCTCTGAAAAATTAAATGTTATGAGAGATCCAAGAAGTGAAGCATGAAGAGTCTGATAATTACCATTATTAATATCATCAATAATTTTTTTAGTAACCTTATAAACTCCAGCTTTTAAGGGTTTTAATGGTCCACCTCTTCCTGCAAAAGCATCAAAGGAAAAGATATCGAGCCCTTTGGTTTTCAAAAAATATTCAATAGCCTTTTCTCTTATTGGCAATTCTTCAGAAAGATTTTTGCAACTATTTAGTTCTTCTTTAGAATGTTTGATATTTTCTTCATACAATAGATTTTCATTTTCATAAACTGCAATTTTGGTTGATGTTGAACCGGGATTTATAACTAAAATTTTCATATTGACTCCCAAAAAGAAATTATTTCGAGACAAATTAGATTTTAAATTGCTTTATTGCATTAATTTAATTTGATAGATAAAGAAATTTTTAAAAGTTTCAAGCAATTCTTTGCTTTCTTTTTTATTCTGACTTACTACCTGAACATAAATCTTCAATTTTGGTTCGGTTCCGGATGGTCTAATTGTAATTTTAAAATTTTCTCCAAAATATTGAATTATATCAGATTTTGGTAAATTATCATATCCATTCTTAAAATCCAGTATCTTCCTTATTTTTCTATTTTCTATCGATTCTGGTGGATTATCCCGAAGGTTATTCATCAATTTCTCAATACCAATTTCAGGTTCATCATTTAAAAGATCAATATATATAACTTCATTACAATAATATCCAAATTGATGATATATTGATTGTAGGTATTCTTCTGCAGTTAAATTATTGCTTTTTAGATATGAAGTCAACTCCAGAGCCAACACAATTGTAGAAAATGAATCTTTATCCCTTAATCTGTCAAAATACAAATATCCATAACTTTCTTCAGCAGCAAATAAAAATTTTTTATCAGGATGCAAATTTATCTGATTTCCAATATACTTAAAACCTGTTAATGTTTTTATAATTTCTATCCCAAAATATTTTCCTATTATTTCCAGTAAATCAGTAGTCACAATGGTAGTAATTGCATAATAATCAAATCTTGTATGACGAGAATGTTCTATTTCTTTTAATCTTAATTGAGTACATATATAATAAAAAAGCATTACTCCAATTTCATTTCCATCCGGGATAAAATATCCATTTTTGCTTTTAAATGCCAAAGCAAGCCTATCTGCATCGGGGTCTGTAGCCACAATTAAATCTGCATTTTTATTTATTCCTAATTCAATTGCTTCAATTAAAGATTCTTTATTTTCTGGATTCAAAGATTTTACATTTGAGAAATTAGGATCCTCAACTATCTGGGATTCAACATAACTAACATTAAATCCAATCTTTTTTCCCAAAATTCTAAAGATATTTATTCCTGTTCCATGTAAACTTGTATAAACAATATTAAGTAATCTTATATTCATTTTAATATTTTTATAAAAAGTAATATTACAAAGATCCTCAACAAATTTATTGATAAGTTCTTCGCTTATAAATTCAATCTTATTACTATTTATTAAAGTATTAAAATCTTCTAAATCAACCTTTTCAATATATTTTGCAGCACTATATATTTTCATTATTTTATTTTGTTTTTCTTCTAAAATCTGGCAACCAGTTTCATCATAAACCTTAAAACCATTGTATTCTTTTGGATTATGAGATGCAGTTATCATTATACCACAAATGCTTTCTGTAACAGGTATGATATATGATAAAAAAGGTGATGGCAAAGGCATAGGTGCCAGGTAAACATAAAAACCATTTTTTGCTGCGACTATAGCTGAAATTTTTGCGAAAAGACTTGAATTTTTTCGTGTATCATAAGATATGCATATTGATTTTTTATCCCTGTTTGAAATATCTTTGAAAAAATTTATTGTGGCATGAGCCGCTTTTAATATAGTAACCTCGTTGATATTTGAAAAACCAATTCCCATCTTTCCTCTAAGTCCACCAGTTCCAAAACTTAAATCAACTGAAAACCATTTTTCTAAACTTTCAAAATCCTGTAAATTCACTGCATTTAAAATAGTATCTTTCTCTTTTTCATTACAATATAAAAGATAATTCTCAATTCTTCTTTGTAAATTTTCATTAAAATTTTTAATCATCCAATTCCTTATAAATCAACTTCAATAAAAATTTAATTTCTTTTTCTTTTCATAATTATTATTTGTTAATTATTTTTTGTCTTAAATGATTTTCTATATATTTTTTATTTTATTTATTATTATCTTAATAAAATTATTGTTAAAACATATTATTATTTTTCAATTTATTATTCTTAAATTTTTTATTCTTCAGCTTATTATTATTAAGCTTATCATTCTTCAACCGAAGAAGTAAAAACTTCCTTTTTGATTTTCTCATATACCATATCAGCAAGTTCAAATAACTTCTCTCTACTATTAAGAGAATTATCATCAAGTACATATTCAAGTAATTGATTTAATATTTTACCAATTAGCTTTGAAGGCTTTAAATTATACCTTTGCATTATATCATTTCCATCTATAGATAAGTCAGTTATTTTTAGAGCATGATTTTCGCTTATAATCTGCTGGATCTTATCCCAGAATTCTATTAAAATCTTTGGATATCCAAAATTTTTTCCATTACCTATTCTATCTGCAACTCTTAATGAAAAAAGCATTGGCAACAAATCTTCACCCACTTTTGCTACAAATCTTCTTACAGCTCCATCAGTCCAATTAGGAGTATAATGAAACATATGATATCTAACCAATTTTGAAATGGTGTTGATTTCATATCTTGAATATTTATAATTTGTTAAAAAATCCTTAACAATCTGCTCGGAATAAACCTCGTGATTATAAAAAACATTCTCTTTTATTCCTTTTGTTCTAAATTCATTTAATGAAATAGGTTTACCAATATCATGAAATAGCGCTGCCAGTCTTAAAATTATATTTTTAGGGGCAGCATCGCAACTATAAAGTAGATGATAATATACATCATGTAAATGAAAATCATTCTGGTATTCACCATAACATTTTGCTAAATCTGGTACCATGTAATTTAAAACATTTGTAATTCTTAACAATTCTATTCCAAAAGATGGTTTGTCTGACATTAAAAGTCTATTAAACTCATCTCTAATTCTTTCTTTTGATATATTCAAAAGTAGTTCTGACTTTTTTTTAATCTGCCTTAATGTTTCTTCTTCAATTTCAAACATAAGGTTTGTCGAAAATCTTATTGCTCTGAGCATTCTTAAAGCATCTTCTTTAAACCTCGATTCTGCATCTCCTACTGTTCGGATTATTCTTCTTTTTATATCATCTATACCACCAAAATCATCAATTAGTTCTTTTGTAAAAGGATTAAATGCAAGAGCATTAATTGTAAAATCTCTTCTTGATAAATCCTGGTGAATATCCGAAACATATTGAACTTTTTCTGGATGTCGAAGATCATAATATTGTTCATCAACTCTGAAAGTTGTAATTTCATATTTGTTTTTCAATCCTATAACTGTAACTGTACCATGTTTTATTCCAGTTGGTATTACTTTATTAAAAATATTTAATATATCTTCAGGATGAGCATCTGTAGCTATATCTATATCAATATTATCAAATCTTTTATCCAGCTTTCTATCTAAAATAATATCACGAATATAACCACCAACTAAATAGGCTTTAAATCCTGCATCCTCTATTCTTCTTAAAATTTGCAGTGTCTCATTATTTTCTTCGGAACTAATGCTTGAGAGAAGTTTTGCCAAAATATCTTCACTATCTTGAATTATTCTCATTTTATAAATTCTCGTTATTACAATATAAATATTTTTTTTATTATTTTTTTATAATTTTTTTAATGCTCAAAATTTAACACTTTAATCAATTATTTTATATATTTTATTTTTTTTATATTTTATCTTTTATATTTTATTTTTCATGTATTTTAATTTTTTTATATTTTATAT
>JBKBTB010000039.1:0-12202 GCA_046291015.1 Exilispira sp.
ATATCACCTCCATAACATTTTGCTAAAACATCTTTTCTATATGGTGAAATAGTTTCTCTTGCTACTACTTTAGCACCAATAGCCGCTTGAAGTGCAACTGCAAATTGTTGTCTAGGAATTATATCTTTTAATTTTTCAACAATACTTCTTCCAATAGCAGCAGCTTTAGGTTCATAAACAATCATGGAAAATGCATCTACTTTTTCTTTTGCTACAAGTATATCTAATTTTGCAAGTTCTGTCTCTTTATAACCAATGAACTCATAATCAAGGCTTGCATAACCTTTTGATATGGATTTTAGTTTATTATAAAAATCAAAAAGAATTTCAGCCATAGGCATTTCATACTTTAATAAAACCCTTTTAGATCCTAAATACTCCATTCCAGCTTGATTTCCCCTACTATCTTCACATAATTTTATACAGTTACCAACAAATTCTTCTGGTGTTATTATTTCTGCTAAAATGTATGGTTCAAATGATTTTTCTATTTTTGTCGGTTCAGGAAAATCAGCTGGTTTATCTATCTCAACATAATTATCTTCGCCACAAAGTTTAAATCTATACTTAACAGAAGGAGAAGTCAATATAACTTCCATATCAAATTCTTTTAAAAGTCTTTCTTGAACTACTTCAAGGTGTAACATACCTAAAAATCCACATCTAAAACCAAAACCAAGAGCTTGAGAATTATCTTTTTCATACTTTAATGCGGGGTCTGTAAGTTTTAATTTTTCTAAGGCAATAGAAAGGTTTTCAAATTGAGTCGTATCTAAAGGATAAATAGATGAAAAAACATATTGTTTAGCTTCTTTATAACCTTCAAGTGGTTGGGTGCATCTATTGTATTTTAAGGTAACTGTATCACCTATTCTGGCGTCTGAAATATCTTTTATTGTTGCAGTAAAATAACCAACTTCCCCGGCTGTTAAATAACCTGATGGTGTATATTTTAATTTTAAATAACCAACTTCTTCTACTATAAAGGTTTTTTGATTTGAATAAAATATAATTTCGTCTCCTGCTCTTATTTTACCATCAAAAACCCTGATATGAACAATAACTCCTTTATAGTTATTGTAAACAGCATCGAAAACAAGAGCCTTTAATGGTGAATTTTCATCTCCAGTCGGTGGTGGAATTTTTTCAATGATTCTTCTACATAATATATCTATATTTATTCCTTTTTTGGCAGAAACAGATATTATATCACCTTTAATAAAGCCAAGTTCATTTTTCAATTCATCCGAAACTTTTTCAATATCGGCATTTTGTAGATCTATTTTGTTTATCACCGGGATTATCTCTAGATTGGAATCAAAAGCAAGATGAAAATTGGTCAATGTCTGAGCTTCAACTCCTTGAGTAGCATCAACTATCAGTAAAGCGCCTTCACATGCCGCCAAAGCTCTGGAAACCTCATAAGAAAAATCTACATGCCCTGGAGTGTCTATTAAATTTAAAATATATTTTTCGTTGTCTAAAAAATATTCAAGTCTCACAGATTGGGATTTTATAGTAATGCCTCTTTCTCTTTCAATTTCAAGATTATCAAGAATTTGTTGATGTTTATCTTTTTCTTCTTTTGGTAAAAGCCCGGTTTCTTCTATCAATCTATCAGCAAGAGTGGATTTGCCATGATCAATATGTGCAATAATACAAAAATTACGAATATTTTTCATACTCAATCAATATATACATAAATTAGAGATTTTGCAAATATGTGATTGGCATTTGAAGTCTATTTTCAAACTCTGCCATTTGACGAAAAAAATTTCCTGATACCAGACCTTTACTCATCAATCTCTTTATTCTCTTTATCTCTTCATTTGACAATTTAACAGGAACTTCATTTTGAAAATTTGTTCCAGGAATTGGCAGAAAGTAATGAATATTTGCAGAGATTTTATTATTTAAATTCTTTTCTAAAAATGATAATGTAATATCTCTATCATCTATATTTTCATAAGGAAGTCCAAATATTATATCAATAATTGGCTCTAAATTGTATTTTATACAGTCTCTTAAAATTCCTTCAATATTATCAAGTGGATCTGATCTATTAATAATTTTTTGCAATCTTTTTGAAGCCGTTTGAATTCCTATTGTTATTTTCTTTGTTGAACTATATTTTGATATTAATTCAAGATAATTAGTCTTTAAAAATCTTAAAGAAAGCTCGGATGGAAAGGATCCTAAATATATATAAAAAGGTGAATTTATCTTTTCACTTTCATATTTTATAAATGAAATTAAAGATTCCCAATTTTGAATATCATCTTCAATTTTTTTTCCATGAAAAAATAAAGCAAAATCAGGAGATATAAATCGAATATGATTTTTACCATTTCTTATTTGATAAGATAAAAATACTTTGACTATATCAAGATCCTTTTTTCTAAAATTTTTACCAAAAATATTTGAAACCTGACAGTAGTAGCAGCCCTGAGGACAACCTCTGACTATTTCAACAGGATGATAAAAAGATGAAATAACTGGAAAGGATGGAAAGAATTTAAAAATTTCTTTATAATCATTGATTTGGTTTATTTTTATTAAGATTCTATTTAAAATTTGATTTAAATCATTTTTTTCAATTTTATATATAGTTAATTTCGATTTACCATAGGGGAAAAGCTGTTCTGAAAATTTAATATAAAAATTTTGTAAAAAATTTTTAAAAAGATCAATACCATTTTTATTTGAAACAATACTGGATGTTGAATGATATTTTTTTATTTCATATTTAGTATTTCTTTTAGATATTCTTATAGAATATTTATTTGAAATACAATTATGTATTTCTTGAGGGTTAATATCTATCTCATTTTTTTCTTTTAATTGATTAATAATATTGAAAAAATCTATCAAAAAACTTTCACCTTCAGAATTGCATATAAGATCAAAATAATCTATATAAAGATATGGATTTGCAATAACATCCGGACCTCCAGAAATAAATAATGATTCTGGAAAATTTTCTTTTAATAATTTTAAAACTAACATAAAGAATTTTCTATACCAGCTATGTATGGAGAAAAAAAATATATTAAATTCTCTATCAATTTTAAGCATTGAGAACTGGTTTTCTATAAATTTATAAACTGTCTCGTCATTATAAACTTCATTTTTTGATGGAATAAGATCTTTTAGATATATTATTTTGAGCTTAAAAGAAAAATAATCTGCAATCGAGATAATTGGAGAAAATGAATACCTGTTTTCCTTTAAAACAAGCAAATAAAAGTTCATATGAGAAAATTATCAAATAAATAAAAAATTGAAATATTATTTAATTTCCTTTGGTTTTCATTCTCGAAATCGAAACAGCAGCCGGGTTTTTATATTTTTTTCTTTTATTTTTATTCAATTGATCAGAAAAATATAGTTTAAACCATTCTATGGTATCGTCCAGCGTTTCTTCAATGGGTCTTGAATTATATCCAAGTTCTAATTTTGCTTTCTGCGAGCTTATATTTGAGTTACTATTAATTATTTGAATCGATTCATAAGTTATTAACGGTTCTTTATCTGATTTAAACAAATATTTTTCATAAATATAAGCTAAAAAATTTAATATATTTTGTGGTATATAAATTAGTGGTTTTTTTATTTTTAATTTTTTAGATAAATAATTAAATAATTTTTTAAAACTTATGAATTCTCCAGACAATATATAAATTTCACCATTTTTACCATTTTCTAAAGCAGATATACACCCATTTGCAACATCTCTTACATCGACAAAATTATAACCACCATTGAGAGTGTACCAGACTTTTCTTTGCATAAAATCCAGGATTAATCTTCCCATTCTTGAAGGTTTATAATCAAAAGGACCTAATATTCCCGAAGGACAAACTATTTTACAGGGCAAACCCTTTTTTACATATTCTAAAATTTTTAATGTAGCTATTGCTTTTGTTTTTCCATATATACCTATTGCATTGACAGGTGAAACTGGTATTATTTCATCTATTGTTATTCCATGTGGAATATCGGAGAATGAATGAATGGATGAAACATAAACCATGGATTTAATATTTTTTTCCAGTGCTTTTTTTGCGACATTTATCGCACCATTGACATTTACATCATAGAGAAATTCTGGATTTTTAGAATTTATAGAAATAACACTAGCAAGATGAAATACCTTATCTACATCTTTAAAAGCTATGTCTAAATCATTTTCATTTCTTATATCTCCCCGAACAATTTCAACTGGTAAACTTAAAAGTGGAGAAAGATCTTCATTTTTAATAGCTAAAACCCTGACATTTTCTCCTCTTTCAACAAGCTTTTTGGTAATAATTGATCCTAAAAAACCAGCCCCTCCAGTAACCAGTATCATTGAATACCTCCTTAAAAAATTTATAGTTACAAATAATATAACTATTATTTATCAATTATTTTATTCAATATTTTTATTCAATTATTTTAATTAGTTTTTTTGATTAATTTTTTTATTTTATTTTTTTCTCAATATTATTTTTAAAATCAATCAGCAATAAGTGAGTACTTACTCACTATTTTATATATAAATAGCTTATTATTTTTTAATAGTCAAGTTTTTTTTTATATTTTAATAAAATTTAATTTTAATAAATCAAAATGTAGCCTTAAAAAAAATTAAAAAAAAGAGGCTATCTTTTAGACTTATGATAGCCTCCTGCAATTTTAAACGACAAGTAATTAAATATAATAGTAAAAAAAAGAATTGTTTTTAATAAATTAAATATTTAACTATATATTATAATTCGCCTTAATATGATTCATCCCCTCTTCTAAGGATTTAATATTTAAATCTATAAATTTTGCCTTTGAACCAGTTAAATTTTCTTCAAAAACATTTTTCATTGTTTCAAATTTAACTAATTTAGTAGCTTGAATTAATGCACCAGCCATAATCATATTAATAATTTTCTGATTTCCAAGTCTATTTGCTATTTCATTAAGTGGAACCTTATAAACCTTTATATCATTTCTTTTGGGTTCTATATCAATTATTGAAGAATTTATAAATAGAATTCCATCTTTTTTCAAAGTTTTTTCAAACTTTTCTAGTGATGGTCTATTCATTGCTATTAAAATGCTACTTTCAACAATTATTGGAGAAGCTATTGGCTCGTCAGAAATTATAACATGACAGTTTGCTGTCCCTCCTCGCATCTCAGGACCATATGATGGAAGCCACGAAACTTCTTTGCCTTCTTCCATGGCTGCTTCTGAAACAAATTTTCCCAGAAGCATGACTCCCTGACCACCAAATCCAGCCATAATTATTTCTTCATGCATTAGTTTCCTCCTTCATTAGAAGATACATCTTTATAAACACCAAGAGGATAATATGGCTCCATATTTTCTTTTAGCCATTTCAATGATTCAACCGGAGTCAATCCCCAATTGGTTGGACATGTAGAAAGAACTTCAACAAGAGTAAAACCTTTTCCTTCAATCTGCATCTGAAAAGCTTTCTTTATTGCTGCTTTTGCTTTTACAAGATGAGGTATATCATAAACTGCAACTCTTGCTATATAAGCTGTTGATGGAATTGTTGAAAGCATCTCAGATACTCTATATGGATATCCACAATGAGCAGGATCTCTTCCATAAGGAGAAGTAGTTGTTTTTTGTCCTGGCAAAGTTGTTGGAGCCATCTGACCACCAGTCATACCATAAATTGCATTGTTTACAAAAATAGTTGTAATCTTTTCTCCTCTATGAGCCGCATGAACTATATCTCCTGTCCCGATAGAAGCGAGATCTCCATCCCCTTGATATGTAAATACAACAGAATCTGGGACTGCTCTTTTTATACCTGTGGCAACAGCAGGAGCTCTTCCATGTGCTGCTTCATGCATATCACAGTTAAAATATTTATATGCGAAAACAGCACAGCCTACAGGTGCAACACCGATTGCTCTATCAAGTACATCTAATTCTACCAATGTTTCTGCGACAAGTTTATGTATAACACCATGAAGGCAGCCAGGGCAATAATGAAGAGGCACATCGGTTAAACCTTTTGATTTTTCATATACAATTTTTCCCATTTTTTCTACCTCAAATTTATTTATTAATTAAAGATTTAATATAATTTATTATATCTTTGGGTTCTGGAACCATACCACCAGTTCTACCATAAAAATAAACTGGTTTTTTACCATTAACAGACAATTTAACATCTTCAATCATTTGACCTGAAGACATTTCTACAGTTAAAATAAATTTTGCACTGGAGTTACTAACCCAATTTGCAAAGATTTTTTCTGGAAATGGCCACAAAGTTATTGGTCTTATAAGCCCTGCTTTTATACCTTCCTCTTCAAGTTTTTTAATTACATATTTAACTATTCTTGATGTAGTACCGTATGCAGCGAATATAATTTCCACATCCTTATCCATTTTATATTCTTCATATCTAACTTCTTTTTCAACAATAATTTTGTATTTTTTTTGTAATTCTATATTAAGGTTTTCTAAATCTTCCGGTTCAATAGACAAAGAATTTATGACTCTTGGTTTACCATCCGATGAATTTCTTGTTCCAGTAGTTGCCCATGGTTTAAAAGGTAAATTTTTGTTAGTAGACTCTTTAAATTCGACAGGTTCCATCATCTGCCCGATCATTCCATCACCTAAAAGAATTACTGGATTTCTATACATATCTGCAAGATCAAATGCATCATACATCAAATCTACTGCTTCCTGAATAGATGAAGGAGCTAAAACAATAAGATGAACATCTCCATGACACATACCTTTAACAGCTTGCATATAATCAGACTGAGCTGGGGCAATATTTCCAAGACCTGGACCACCTCTAACCATATTAACTATAACACATGGAAGCTGAGCCCCCACCATATAAGATATACCTTCTGCCATCAAAGAAATTCCAGGTGACGATGAAGAAGTCATTACTCTGACACCAGCACCTGCCGCACCATAAAGCATATTTGCAGCAGCAAATTCGGCTTCTGCTTGAAGATAAACTCCTCCTCTTTTTGGTAATTCCCTTGACATATATTCTGGTATTTCATTTTGAGGTGTAATAGGATAACCAAAAAAATATTTACAGCCAGCTCTTATAGCCGCTTCTGCTACTGCTTCATTACCTTTCATAAGAATTTTTTTTCCCATTTTTAGTTTCTCCTTATAATGAATTCATGATTAATCAATTCTTTCAACTGTAATTACTGAATCTGGACAAATTTTAGCACAATTTCCACATGCAATGCATTTATCCATCTCTTTAACAGTAGCAAGATGATATCCTTTAGCATTCATAGCAGTAAAATCCATGACAACAATCTTTACAGGACATACGGTGGTACATAGCTCACACCCCTTACACAGCTCGGTTTTAAAGGTAACTTTGCCTTTTGGCATGATTCCTCCTAAATAATAAAAATAGATTAATATATCTAACTAAAATCCGAAAGCCATACTGGTCTTAAAGTAATATCTAAATAAAAAATTTTTTCTGCTGAAAATTTATTACTGTATTGTTCATTAAGATGAGAAGAATCATTGTTATCTTTATAATTATTATCTTTATATATTAAAAAATTTGGAATTACCACATATTTATATGGAATTTTTAATTGTTTTGAAAGTTCTTTACAAACTTCATCACCTTTTTGAATATCTTCGAAAGAAGTATCATAAAGAAGATGAGTGGAATTAACAAGATGGGAAACTTTTAATCTAGATGCATTTTCTATATCTAATAGAAATTGATAAACTCCTTGAATATCTTCTGAAAATGGCCTATTTAAGTTTATTAGATAGAAAAAATCATATCCAAGCTCTTTTAAGTGTTCACTGTATCTGCCAATAACTTTTGAACCTGCAGCATCACCACCAAGGTCAACTATAACATCATAATTTTCATTAAAAAAAACAGAATCTATTTCTCTAGGAAGAGCTGGCAGATCTGCATGAGTTGCCTCACTAGATGGTCCAACTATTTCAATACCATTTTTTTCTAAAAATGACTTTATTCCTCTAGTAGTAAAGTATGGATTAACTATATCTAAATCCACTATAACAATTTTTTTTCTACGATTTGGGCTTTTAGCAAGCTTTAAGGCATAATTAGAAGCAAATTCGCTTTTCCCAACACCATAATGACCGCTAACAATCCTTATTCTATTATCATCATTAAATATCACTAAATCATCCTTTTTTCTTATTTGAATATTGTTAAATTGAGATAAAAAGTCAAGCACCAATTACAAAAATATTTCTTGATTTATCAAAAAAAAGATACAATTAATTTGTATACCTTGAAAAACTCAATTATGGGAGGACTGATGAAAATATCCTCAAAAATACTTATATTTATGCTGTTGGGTCTAATTCTTGGCATAATAGTTCCTTATATACCTATTTTATATAAAATCTTTTCAACAATTGAGCAGGCATTTTTAAGATTGCTAACTTTTATTGTTAAACCATATATCTTTTTCTCAATAATTATTGCATTTTATAATCTAAAAGAAACTGGTAAAACCGTTAAAGTATTTCCATTGTTCTTTTTAATAACATTTATTTCTGGTTTAATTGCCACAATACAGGCAATATTTTTTTCTATCTTTGTAAAACCAGGATATCAAATACAGCTTTTTGATGCAAAGACACCAATATTAATAGAATTTAATTCCATTTTTGATACTTTTATTTCTTATATCCCAAAAAGTTTTACTGATCTATTTTCTGCAAATATTTATCAAATAATGCCAGCATTTATAATTGCCATGCTTATTGGCATAGCTATCTATTATGCAGTAAAAAGAGGAGAAATATTTCTAAATTTATGTAAATCAATTGAAGAAATTTTAGATTATATAAATCTTTACTTAATTGAAATCTTTGCCTTTTCAACCTTTTTTATAGGTTTTGAAATTGCCTTTACTATAAAGCAAACAACTAATTTTATATTTATCATAAAACCAATGATTGTAATGTTATTTTCCCTGATTTTTCAGGTTTATATAGTACCAATATTTTTAATATATTTCTGGTTAAAGAAAAATCCAGCAATTTATTTTAAAAGTGTACTTGGCGCTCAATTTTCTGGTTTTGCAACAGGTTCACCAATATCAAATTATCAAAATATCATTTTTCATTCCGAAAAAAATCTTGGCATAAACAGAACTTTTTCTTCCATATATACATCAATGGGATTAATCTTTAATATTGATGGGGTTGTCATAACATCAATAATTGGTTTTTTCTATATTTTACAGATTCAACAGGTTTCCCTATCATTTATAGAAATATTACCTTTATTTTTAGGTATGGTTCTTTTATTCCTGGTTAAAGATGGCTTTACTTACCCTGAGCTTCCAGCTGTTGTTATGTTTTTATCCTTATCTGAAACTTTACCACTTGATATGCGAGCTCTTTTTGCTGCTGGATTATTTATCTTTTCAAGAATTTCTTCTTTTATTACATCTTCCTCAATTATTTTTATAAATTATATAATTGCTGAAAAGTTTTTGCATTCTTCATATATTCAAAATTATAAAGATCAAATTTAATCGATACAAAATTATAAAGGAACAATATTGAACTTACTAACCTTAATTTTAATAGCCTTTAGCTTATCCCTTGATGCTTTTGCAGTGGCAGTAGCTTCTGGAACAACAATTAGAACTCTTAAAATATCTATTGCTTTCAGGTATACAATGCGAGTCGCATTATTTTTTGGTTCTTTCCAGGCTTTAATGCCAGCGATAGGCTGGTTCGCCGGCAAAGGGATTATGAAATACATAGAGAAATGGGATCATTTTGTTATCTTTGGAATTTTAACTTTAGTTGGTTGCAAAATGATTTATGAATCCATCTTCTTAAAAGAAGAAAAAGCTGAAAATAAAATTCTATCATTTTATGAACTTTTTTTACTGGCTATTGCTACCTCTCTGGATGCTCTTGCTATCGGGATTAGCCTTTCATTGCTTGATGTTTCAATCTTTTTTTCCGCTTTTATAATAGGAATTATTACTTTTTTAGTTTCTGCAATTGGAGTTAAAATTGGTAAGAGTCTGGGACATCTTTTTGAAAATAAATTAACAATTATCGGTGGTCTGGTATTAATAGGGATAGGGATCAAGGTTTTGGTCAATCATCTTAACTAGTTTTTATTGACTTTTTTGAACTCTAACATATTTTCAATTGTGACTTACTTTTATTACTGAGGAAACTATATGAAAAAAAAAGCCAATACTATAATATTTTATATTATTGCTGTAGTAGTAATTTTGGGTTTTGGTGTTTTCGGTGTTATTTATTTCACACCAAACGCTGGTGTGCCATCAAATGCAATTGTTGTTGTTAATGGTCAACCAGTATACTGGACAAGAGAACTCGGTTTTAGTTATAACCAGATTATAGAATACTGGAAACAAAGAATACCCGATCTTAATGAACAATACCAAAATCTTATATTTCAAAGTTTTATCCAGCAAGTTGTAGAAGATAAAATAATTCAACAAGCAGCATTGAAATACAATATTCGAGTCTCAAATACAAGAATTAATCAGAAAATTATCGATAGTGGTATGTTTTACGATGAAAAAGGAGAATTTGCTTTTTCAAAATTATCAAAAGATCAACAGATTTATTATTTTAATAAATTTAAAAATGATCTAAATAGAGAAATACTGGAAAATGATCTTGCTTTCGGATCAGTTTTTATAACAGATTTTGAGTTAAACAAATATTTTCACATTACAAACGACTTATATAAGTTTGAATATTTTTATATTCCAATAGATGATGTTTCAGAAGAAGAGCTTGAAAAATATTATTCTACAGTCAGGTCAAATTATGAAGTTACTCAGGCAGCTCATATTCTTGTTAAAGACATTGAAACGGCAAAAAAAATCGCCGATGAGCTTAAACAAAATCCAGAAAAATTCATCGAATATGTATTAAAATATAGTATTGATGAAGGCTCGAAAACTACTGGAGGTGATCTTGGTATATTTGATAGAAAAACTATGGTTAAAGAATTTTCGGATGCTGCATTTAGTTTAAAAAAGGCTGGTGAAATTTCCGATCCTGTTAAATCTGAATACGGTTATCATATAATCAAATGCATTAAACCTCCATATATACCAGATCTTAAAGATAGTAAAACAAGGGAAAAAGTTTTACAGGATTATGTTACTGTAAATGAAGCTATCCTACTCGATAAAGCCAGGATCAAAGCTTTAAAAATTTCTGAATACTATTCAAAAGGAGATTTGAAATCTATTGAAAAAGAATTTAAGATGAAACCGAAAGTTACAGGTGAATTTGCATACAGACAGACAATTATAGATCAAAATAATACCAGTATATCTGAATTTTCTGGTTCTAATGATGTTTACAATGAGCTTGTTAAAATGAATACTGGAAGTGTATCAAAACCTATAAAACTTGATAAGGGTCTTGTAGTTATTAAACTTTTATCTAAAAATATAGGTACTAAAGAATATTATAATCAAAAGCTTTCTGATTTAATAAGAGATGTTATTGGTGTGTTTAAGTATATCCTATCAAATGACTTAAAGGTTTTTTTGCAAAACAAATCAAAAGTTATTTATCCTAGAAACAGCCCTGCGAATGCAAACCCATAGTTATGAAGAAAATTTAAGATTTTTCAAAAATATACTAACTTATGATAGTTTTTATAAACTATTAAAGAACAAAGCAAGCTATAAAAAGATAAAAATACTAAGACAAAGTAATCTAATAGAGATAGAATTTGAAAATGGACCAGTTTTTAAACTTAATTTTGAGGTAAAAAACTGTGAAGATTATAATATTGTAGTTTTTACCTCATTGTTAAGTTATATAATTTTTGTCGATTCCAGTAATTTTAAAGATTCTCTTAAATTTATACCAAAATTCTCTATAATATTTTTAGAAGATACTGATCTTTTAGGTTCAATATTCTTATCATTTAATATTAAAAATCTTTTTGAAAATAAAAAAAATATTTTTTTTATAAACTGCATTGATGATATCAATATATTGATCGATTTATTGAGTGAAAATATCTATCTTCTTGAAAAGCCAGTATTAAATATTCAAATACCTTCGTATAATAATTTAGTAAATCAAAATACTCTTTTTCTTTATCAGTATTTTTCAAAAAAATTTAACGATTTAATTTCTGATTATTCTACTCATATTATAATGCTACCAA
>JBKBTB010000266.1:0-2516 GCA_046291015.1 Exilispira sp.
ATCTTTTTTGTTTAATTATATAGTTTCCTCAAATGAAATTAAAACCAGTACATCCAGCTTAAAAAATGAAATTATATTAGCAACAGATTTTATTGAAAATATTTTTGAGATAGAATCGAAAAATATTTTAAATCTATTAAACGAAGAACGGATATCCCTTCTAATTCAATCAGATAACTATATTGAACTTACAAGAAATTTAGCCAATCAATCTCTTAAATCTTCATTTTTAGAGAGTATTTCAATTTTTTCTCCATCATATGAATTAATAGCATCAAATCATTCTAAAAAAATAAAATTAAAAGATAGCCCTATTTTTTCAAATTTAATTCAAAGTACTACCAGAGAAAATATCTTTAGACAACCTGTCAAATCTATGGTTAACGAGGCAGTTGTCATTCCTATAACTATTAGCCTTGAAATCTCTGGTAAAGGCACCTATTATATTTATGAAGAACTTTCTATTTCAAGAATATGTGAAAATTTAGTGGGTAATAAAATACTCGGTGAAAACAGTTACATAGCTTTAAATGATGATAAAGGAATAAACATTTTTCATAAAAACAGATCCTTTATTTTTACATCCTTTGCCAATTATGATTTTATGCAAAAGATGCTTAATTCTAAAAAACAAGATGGGATTATAGAGTATACATTTAATAAAGAAGAAAAGTTTTTGGCTTATAAAAAATTCAATAACTGGCCAATTTATGCTACAGTTATAATAACAAAAGATGAGATATTAAGCACAGCTAGAAAATATATTAATAATATACTTATATTTCTGGGTGTTTCATTATTATTTATAACAATAGTTTCTATCATTTTTATAAATATTTTTATAACCAAACACCTATTAAATTTAACCAAACCAATTGAAATACTGAGTAAAGGAGATTTAAGAACTGGAATCAATATTAAAACAAAAGATGAGATTGGTTTTATAGCAAAAAAATTGAATAATTTAATAAATTCATTTAATAATCTTATAAGGGATATAAAAATCAAAACGGGTGAATTGAATGAAATTAGCTTTAATCTTGCAAGTAATATGGAACAAACTGCATCCGCTATATATGAAATAAACAAAAATATAGAAAACTCAAAACAACAAATTGATGAACAGGCTACAGCGGTAACCCAAACTTCTGCATCTGTAGAGCAGCTTACAAGGTCCATTGATAGCCTTAACCAGCTAATTGAAGATCAATCTGCTAATATTACTGAGTCATCTTCAGCAATAGAAGAAATGGTTTCTAATATTGCCTCTGTTGCCAACAATGCCGAAAATACTGGTGAAAGTACCAAAGAGCTTCTTCAGGTATCTGATGAAGGTAAAAAGAAATTAGATGAAGTTTTTATAACTATAAAAGAAATTTCAAGAATGTCAGAAAATCTTATTGCTACAACTTCACTTATAATGGCAATCGCAGACAAAACAAATTTACTTGCTATGAATGCTGCAATAGAAGCTGCTCATGCTGGCGAATATGGAAAAGGTTTTGCCGTTGTTGCCGATGAGATAAGAAAACTCTCTGAACAAACTGCATCTCAATCTAAATCTATAACAATGAATTTAAATCAAATTAAAAACGCTATTGATAAGGTTGCTAATACTTCAAAGGAGACTTCAGAAGTTTTCAATACAATTTTACAGAAAATTGCATCTGTCAACAGAATGACAGAAGATATAAAAATTTCTATGAATGAACAAAAAGAAGGAAGCAAGCAGATCTTAGAAGCTTTAAGAAAGATGAATCAGATTACTTCTTCTGTTAAAAATAGTTCCATGGAAATGAAAGTTGGGAATAATGAAATTTTGGAGGCTATAAAAAAATTAAATCAGATTTCTTACAATGTGAAAAATGGGAATGAAGAGGTTATATCGGCAATTCAGGACATAAATAAAGCTGTTTCAAATGTTACCAAACTAAGCAATATTACTCGAACGATTGTTTCATCACTAATTGAATCCTCGGAAAAATTTACTATCAAAGAAGATGATTTAAACGAAAAAAAGGTAAATATTTTAAATAAAAAAGGCAAATATGAATCTTTACCCGAAGCTGGCAATATTGAAAAATCAGCTGAAATAGAAACCGAGGAAAAAGGGATACAGAATATTGAAGAATAGTAATCTGCTTAACTTAAAGTTTTTATCTTTTTTAATATTTTTATCCCTGATATTATCAGTTTTAATTTTTTATTTTATAAGTAAAATTGATACTTTTGGTGCTGACAGTGAAATATCTAATGAAATACCAAAAAAAAATAGTTATTTAAATATTAATAATAATTATTATTATAAATCACCAGATAATCCAGTTCCATTTTTTGAAGAAGAAACAGATGTTAAACATTTTAAAAGTAATGAAATTGATAAAGTTTATTTAACTAAATATTTAATTATTCAACATCTTGATCCCATTATTTTTTCAAATTTAAATGAAAAAGAGAAATCTAATTTAAAAAAATATATTTTTCAATTTAATCAAAAAAAATTAATCGACTCTCTT
>JBKBTB010000267.1:0-2507 GCA_046291015.1 Exilispira sp.
ACAGGATTTATATTTCCCGACCTGGGTATTTCCAGAAAGTCATACTCTGGTTCAGCAAGCAAGAAAAACTTATATCAAGCTTTTTGGTAAAGAACCTTTCATTGATAAATGGACTTTTTCTACAAATGGTGTGGCTGTAGCTGGACTATATAAGATACCTTCCATAGGTTTTGGACCTGGTGATGAAAAAGAAGCACATGCACCAAATGAAAAAGTCAGAATTGATGATTTAATTAAAGCTGCAAGCTTTTATGCATCTTTGCCATTTATGATTGAGTAAATTCCTTTTAATTAAAAGATCGAAATTAGTTTAATTTAATAATTTATTTAATAATTTATTTGAATAATAATTTAATTTTATTTTATAGATTCAAGTTGAATACATAAAAAAGCTACAGGGGGTTGTATGCCTTATAAAATAATAGAGAGAAAGGAATTGATCGAAAAGCTTGATATACTTTCAAACCTGAAAATTAATATGTATCAAAAGGATTTTCTTTTAACCTGGGAAAAAAGTTATGATGAAATTATTGCTACCTTCACAGTTGCTGAAATTTTACGCTCATTAAGATATGGTTCATTTGGAACAAGATTATGGGATTCTGGTCTTGCAGTCTCAATTTTTAAGGATAATTCTACAAGAACAAGATTTTCTTTTGCAAGTGCATGTGATCTTTTAGGTCTTTATGTTCAGGATCTTGATGAAGGTAAAAGCCAGATAGCTCATGGAGAAACCGTTAGAGAGACGGCAGTAATGGTTAGTTTTTTAAGTGAGGTAATAGGCATAAGGCATGATATCTTTATCGGTGAAGGCGATAGTTATATGAGAGAATTCGGCTTTGCACTTGATGATGCTTATAAAAATAATGTCATACCCGAAAGGCCCACAATTGTCAATCTTCAAAGTGATATCGATCATCCAACTCAATCTATGGCGGATTTTCTACATCTTATAAATTACTATGGTGGAATTGAAAACTTAAAAGGTAAAAAAGTTGCAATGAGCTGGGCTTATTCGCCTTCCTATGGTAAGCCTCTTTCTGTTCCTCAGGGAATAGTTGGCCTTTTTACAAGATTTGGCATGAATGTTACTTTAGCATATCCAGAAGGCTATGATTTACTGCCTTCTACATACGAAATTGCTGAAAATAATGCCAGAGAAAGTAAAGGAAGTTTTAAGGTAACAAAATCTATGGAAGAAGCATTTATAGATGCGGATATAGTTTACCCAAAAAGCTGGGCTCCTTTTGATGTTATGGAAAAAAGAGTAGAATTGCTTAAGAATAATGATTTAAATGGTTTAAAAGAGCTGGAAAAACAATGCCTTGAAAATAATAAGAAATTTATAAACTGGGAATGCAATGAAAAAATGATGAAACTTACAAAAAATGGCAGTGCTCTTTATATGCATTGCCTTCCAGCAGATATTTCCGATGTATCATGCAAAAATGGAGAGGTATCAAAAGATGTTTTTGAAAAATACAGAAAGGATACCTATGATGAAGCAAGCTATAAACCATATATTATCGCAGCCATGATACTTTTAGCCAAAAGAAAAGATCCGGTTGGAACATTAAAAAAGCTATATGAGATGGGACAAAAGAGAATTTTAGCATAAGGCTATTTACTATTCAAATAATCTATTGAGTTTTTCTGATTCAAAAGATGACGAAAAAGTTCTTAGAAAAAGAAGTAGATATAACTTTCAATAAGACAAGATATGTAACAATTACAGTTAATGGCTCTACTGTAAAAATAGATATAATAACAGGTCAACAAGTTCAATAATTAAAATATGTAGTCAAATCATTTAATTTAATATATTTGATTATTTTTGAGATCAATTTGACCAAAAAAAGGGTTACCTATAATCACCAGGTAATCCTTTTTTATATTATTTAAATAATTTGATTTTTATAAATGATAAGATAATAATTAAAATATGAGTGATAAAATTATTAAAATACTAAAAGAATTAGATATTAACACAGAGATTATTTCATTTTCTCAATCAACCAAAACAGCAAAAGAAGCAGCTAATGCATTGAATTGTGAGATAGCTCAAATAGTTAAATCTCTTATATTTGTTGGAAAAAACTCAAAGAAGCCGGTATTGATTTTAACTAGTGGCATAAATAGAGTAGATGAAGAAAAAGTTTCTAAAATAATTGGTGAATTTATAGAAAAGGCAGATGCAGATTTTGTTAAAGAAAAAACTGGTTTTTCAATTGGAGGTGTCTGCCCTATTGGTCATAAAAATAAAATAGATATTTATATAGATAAGGATTTAATGAATTTTGAATTTGTTTGGGCAGCAGCTGGAACGTCAAATAGTGTTTTTAAAATTAGTTCAAAAACCCTATTGCAGATTACAAATGCAAAAATTATTGAAATAAAATAGGAAAGATAAAATTATTAAACTAGATTTTTAAACAAAAAGATTGATATATATCAAATTTAGAAGTTATGTAGATAATAAAAAAACGGAGAGGGGGGGATTCGAACCC
>JBKBTB010000268.1:0-2502 GCA_046291015.1 Exilispira sp.
AGTTATTCTTTTTATTTATAAAGTATAAAATAATAAGAACAAAAAATAATAGGAAAAATATAAAAAAATTAAGTAATTTTATTAACTTATTTACCATCAAAATTATTAAAAATAATATAAAGCCAATAAAAAGTAAAACAAAATAGCCAATTAAAACAAGAAAATAAATAGAATCAGATATTTTATAAACCCAGATATTTTTATAATAAAAAAGCGAAACTATATTTTTATCCAAAAACAAGATAATAATAGATAATACAAAAGAAAAAAATATAGATATAAATGCATATTTTTTATAAGGAATATAGTATCTTTGAGGTAAAAATTCTACTAAATACAATAATGTTAAAGAGGATGCTGTTATCATTGAAACAAGAGAAAATCTATTTAACCAATCTATGATCTTTTCATCAAGAGAAAATTGTAAAGTGGCGAATAAAAAATAATAAAAAGCGATTAATCCACTAGTAATTCCAAAAATTTTTCTTTTAAAATCAACAGGAAAGGCAGAATAAAGACTTATTCCAATATATAAAATGAAAAATGATAAAATATATTCAATAAAAGGTAAAAGATAATTATTCATTTTATTTTAATAGATTTTTGAATTTTTACCTTAGTAATCAACAATTAATATTTGAACTCTTCTATTTTTAGCTCTATTTTCTTCTGTATCATTTGGTGCAACTGGATTTGCTTCTCCATAACCCACAAAATATGAAATAACTGGATTTATCGCATTTAAACTTATAAGAAAATCATATATTGTTTTTGCCCTTTTTGTAGATAATTCTAAATTATACTGTTCACTGCCTACATTATCAGTATATCCTTCAACAATTACCTGATAATTGTAAAAATATTTTTGCAAAATATTTGCTATAATCTTTAATTTTTCAATTTCAGATTTTTTTATATCATATTTATTGAAATCAAAGAATATTTCTCCCAGATTTATTAAAATTCCTTTGTCAGTTTTCTTTATTTCTAATTTATCTTTGATCTCTTTTGGCAGGTCTTTATCTATATTTTTTATCAATTCATCTTTTTTTTGTTCATCCCACTTGCTTATCACATTCATTGTTCCTTCTGTAGTACCGGTAAATTTCCATCTTGACCCATTCATTAATACTAAAAAAATAGTATAAATATCTGAAAATTTTACGGCATATCCACGCAATTTATCCCAGTAAATAGTTAGCTCAACTGTTGAGGTATAAAGTTTTGGAGCATAAGCTAAATTCATCTTATATACATTATCTTTTTCAAAACCATAAACAGCAGTATAATAAGCTTTTATAATAGCTATATTCCCCTCATCTCCAATATATTGATAAGAAACCTTGAAAGGAACAGTTATTGAAAAATTTGCTATACCAATTGAACCAAAATCTACAACTTCTTCTGCTTCTGCCCACCATCTTTCTGATGGTAAAATATCTTTATCCATAAAAACAGGTACACTTCTCAAAGTTGGATAAATAGAAGGATAATTGAAAAACATTCTTCCAAAATTATCCTGTTCAAAATTTACAGTCTGAGTTTCAGTTAAAATTTTATTTCCATATTGATCTTTTTCAAAAAATTGATATTTACCTTCGATTTGAAACCTATTTGATAAAATATTTTTAACATATAGCTTATCTAAATGCTCATAATCCCAGATTCTATAAAGCTCTTCTTCAAAATAAACATATTGTCTTGATGAACTCGCTATCTGAATTATATCATCTTTTTTGAAATTGTATTGAAATTTAAAACTAAAAATGAAGATTATAATTAAAAACAATAAGATTAGAGTAATTAGATTTATTGATTTTCTGTTAATATTTTTTACCATCTTATTCTCTTTTAAAATTATTCTTAAAATAGTCAACAATTAAATTATAGAATATAAAATTAGAATTATCCAATAATCTGGTAAAAAATAAAAATCATTTCTTGAGCCAGGAAATAAATGGCTCTTTCGATATAATTTTCAGATTTTATGGCTTCTTTTAGCCAGAGAATTTTTTCTTCTTTTGTCATATTAACATCCTTGTTGAAGTATGTTTTCTATATAAGTTATTGTAACCCTACCCTCCATGGTAGAGATTATAATACCATCTGTAAATACGAATTCAGAGTTATATTTTAATGAAATAAACTCTGTTAATTTTAGCAATTTTCTAAGTTTACTTTTAGAAAATCTTTCAAAAATTTCTTCCCTTTTTATACCTCCTTTAACTTCGATTATATAATAATTATTGCCCTTTTTGGCAAGTATATCTATTTCACCGAATCTGGTATAAATATTATTTTCTAATATAAGATATCCATTTTTAATTAAATATTCACGAGCAATTTTCTCATATTTATAACCAATTTCTCTTTTTGATAATTTTATATCATTTTGAGTTTCGGATTGCATAATTTTTCTTTAATGTTTTTTTATTTGTAAATTATATAAAAATTAATGAATAAAATTATATTAAATAATAACAA
Source organism: Exilispira sp. (assembly GCA_046291015.1). GTDB lineage: Bacteria > Spirochaetota > JAAYUW01 > JAAYUW01 > JAAYUW01 > Exilispira. The sequence continues at coordinate 2,485 of JBKBTB010000268.1, forward strand.
TTATTTTAGGTTTTTATT
>JBKBTB010000269.1:0-2502 GCA_046291015.1 Exilispira sp.
TATTATTATTCGATTGATAAGATTAAAATTTTTATTACCCGAAATTATTAAATTATAAAATGGGAATGATGAGACTGCATATATTTTAATTTTTGTTTTATCAAAATTGTATTTATATAAAAAATTGTTTAACATATTCAACTGATTTTCTTTAATTTTTTCTAAATCGATAAAAATTATGTTAATAAATTCATCTTTAATATTTTTTATAACTGATTCGATATCTTCTATAACCTTAACATCTGTTTTATCTTTTTCAGATAAATTATTTAATATATCAATTAAACAAAAATCAATAAAGGTTATTATAATATTTTTCATGATTTGAGAAAAGTTAAATGAATAACTGTCTATATGGTCCATAGTATCATAATTATTATATTCACTTTTCATTAATGGTATTTTTAAAATAACAGATGTACCTTTATTTACTTCTGAATCAATTCTAATTTCACCACCTAAATATTCCAGTAATTTTTTTGATAAAAACATGCCAAGACCAAGACCGCTAAATCTTTTAATCATTAATTCATCTATCTGGTAGTATCTATCGAAAATATTATTTAGTTTTGATTTATTGATACCAATGCCTGTATCCTGTATTTTAATTTCTAACTCATAATTTTCAATACCTAAATACCTTAAGTAACATATAAAATTTATATACCCCTTTTCAGTAAATTTTAAGGCATTGGATAAAACATTATCTATAATTATATTTAGCAATGAAATATCGGTAATCGCATAGATACTATTATTCTCATATTTTTTATATAATTCTTTTCTATTTGAAAAATCAACTTCAAATACAATAAACTTATTGAAATTTAAATTTTTATTTTTTACCTCTTTTTCAAATTCATTAATCTTACTATTAATGTATTTTTTAATATCTATATTTTGATAATTTAATTCTATTCTATTATTCACGATAATTTCATATAAAATAATATTATCCATTTGATTTATTAACTGAAATATATTTGAATTTATTTTTTCTTTATAATTTAATAATATTTCATTATTATATTTATTAAAAAAATTTAGAGTTTCACTTATAAATACAAGATAACTTCTAAATTGGCAAGATAAGGATGTTAAAAAAGAAATCTTCTCGTCTATTATTTTATCAATTTGATCCTTTATTTTGTTCGATCTATTTTGATAATTAATATAATTATTAATATTTTCAAAAACTATGCAAAAAATATTGTCTTCATCATCTATAGAAAAGATATTTATATTCAAAAAGACTTCATTTATATTTTTAAGATTAAAAATCTTAGATAGTTCGAGTTTATAATTTTTTATATATATTATCTTTTCCCTTTTTATTCTTTCAAAAATTCCATTTATTGTAATATATTTAAGTATTTTCTTTAATGAGTCAGAACTTTCTAAATTATGATTAACCAAAAATTTATCGATATTTTTTGAATAATAAAAAATATTGAAATTTGAATCAAATATTAATATACCTAAAGGAAAATTAGAAATAAATTCATCAAATAAAAAGAGAAAATTATTTAGATCATTTTTGATTTTTATTTTTTCACTAATATTTTCAACTAAAGTTATATAACCCAAAGGGAAATCATATTTATCCGGTATATAATTTAAATTATATTTATAATAGTAATCAGTTTCCTTTTCACTTATTTTTATTATTTTCTCATAGGTTTTTTCTTTAGCCTCTATAAAATCATTTAAACTTAGTATTTCGTTTTTAATATTTTTATAATAGCTAAGAAATTTTTTATTTGCCGTAATAAGACGCCCCACATCATCTAAAAATGCTACTGCTTCTTCCAATTCTTCTAAAAAGCCCAATAAATATTTTAATAAATTTGAAAAATGAAATTTTGCTTCATTTTCTTTTTTGGTTTCAAACTCATATTTTTGTCTTAGTTCTATATCATTGCAAATTAATATGTAACCAGTAATTTTATTTTTTGAATTTTTAATAAAAAAGAAATTCGCTTCTACTGGAATAAAATCATTATTTTTTTTCTTTATCCTGTATATGTGTGATATTTTCTCTTTATCTGAAGAATCTTTTAATAAAGAACAATCGAAACCCTGCAGGAAAAAATCAATTTTTTGTCCTATTATTTCCTTTTTTGTGTAACCTAATTTTTCGATTGAAAAAAAAGTGCTATCTATAATGTAAAATCTATTATTTAATAAAAATTGAAATGTTGTAAAGCCTTCTATTAATGATATTCTAAGTTTATAATAATTTAATAGTTCTTTATCATGTTTATTTAGAAAAATGTAGTTCAGTATAACCCAGAAAAAAATTTCTATATTCTGAAAAACAATTAAAAGTAAGTTATTCTTTTTATTTATAAAGTATAAAATAATAAGAACAAAAAATAATAAGAAAAATATAAAAAAATTAAGTAATTTTATTAACTTATTTACCATCAAAATTATTAAAAATAATATAAAGCCAATAAAAAGTAAAACAAAATAGCCAATTAAAACAAGAAAATAAATAGA
>JBKBTB010000040.1:0-12076 GCA_046291015.1 Exilispira sp.
AAACCTTTTTTAACCCATCAGCTATTTTATAGTTTGATGTAATAACCGAATAAATTTTTTCAGTAGATTCTGTTGTTTTCTCTGCTAGCTTTCTAATTTCACCAGCTACGACAGCGAATCCTTTTCCACTTTCTTTTGCTCTGGCAGCTTCTATAGACGCATTTAATGCGAGAAGGTTTGTCTGTTCTGAAATTTCTGTAATCAATGTCAGAGATTCTTCAACTATTTCAGTGGAATCTCTAAATTCTTTTAACATCTTTGAAGAATTTGTTATAATATCTCTGGATTTATCTATCTTAATTGAAGCATCCTCAGTCTTATTATTAATAAGATTGAAGCCATCTGTTATTTGATTTAATGAATCTATAAGGGATTTTAACTTATCCTTTATGTTAAAAAATTGATCAGCAACATTTTCTGCATTTATGGTAATAACTTTGGTTATATCCAAATTATCTTTTGTTTTAGCTTGAAGAATTTCAGCGGTTTTTTTAATTTCATTATTAAATATTTCAAGTAAATTTTTTTCTTTTTCAAGTTCATTTTTTTGTTTTTGGATAATATCACTAACTTTTGAAATTCTGATAAATGAAATTAATATGCCATATAAGATTAAAGAATACATTCCAAAGCCATAATATCCAAAATTCACTGTCAGTATATAAAATATATAACCATTAAGTAAAATCAATGCATCTATGCTAATTGCAGCTAAAAATTGAAGATTAACAATATGTCCAATGAAGGTTCCTCTTGCACATATTCCTAATATTGCTACAATATCATGGGTAATGGGTCCCATGAAAAATAAAGCTAAGAGAATAAACATTGATGAAATGCTAAATTCGATTCCAGATAAATTGAAAATCGAATTGGCAAGAGAAATCAATAATATTGTAGCACCTTTTGAACCAATGTTTGATAAGAAATATGATAGGGCAGAGAGAAAATTTTCAAATCTATATTTTTTACCCCGTGCAATATAACCTTTTATAGAATCTCTTACTGTTCTAATGAGAAAAGTTAAACTAAAGATTAAAATTGAATAAAAAGGACCAAAAAGCATTGTTATAGGTATCATAAGGGAGTAATCAAGAGAAAATATTTCATAAGAGGATATTCTAATTTCATTAAGATTAAAAACAATAGCATTTATGGTAAAAAGTATATATAAAATATTTATAGGTTGAGTTTCAAAATTGAAAAAAAGATTTATGAAAATCTCATTCTGCTTGAATATCTGTAAAAAAATATAATAAGATATAATGCCAAGTATTATATTGACAAAATATGAAAAATAATCACCTTTTCGAGCAATCCTGTATGCCTGGTTTATAAGGAGTTTTTCAAAATCTGCAAAGTAGCTTTCCTTTAAATCCGGTTGTTTATCCTGTAATATTTCATTGATTTTTTTCCAGAATGTTCTTTTGATATTTCTTTGTGATAAAGCTGCCTTTACCCTTCTAATTTTAGTTGAAAATTCAATTTTATCTTTTTCAGTTTTCTTTTGCTTTTTAGTATTCCTGGATGAAATCTTATTTTTAAGTTCAGAAGAAGGTAATTTCGTTGTCATTTATTTTTCCTACTTCTTTAAATATTTTAATAACTCATCTACTTTATCGGTTTTTTCCCAGGAAAATTTATTTCTACCGAAGTGTCCAAAAGTAGCTGTTTCTAAATAGATTGGTTTTTGAAGATTTAAATGGTTAATTATATCTTTTGGTTTTAACGGGAAAATTTTTTCAACTACTTCTTCGACTTTTTCTTCAGGGTACTTACCAGTTCCAAAAAAGTTAAGAGTTACTGAAACAGGATGAGCAATACCTATAGCATAAGCAAGTTCAATTTCACACTTATCTGCTATATCTGCCTTAACAATATTTTTACATATATATCTAGCGATATACGCTGCGGATCTATCAACTTTGGATGGGTCTTTTCCAGAAAATGCACCACCTCCAACTTTACCTGCTCCGCCATATGTATCAACAACTATTTTTCTTCCAGTGAGACCTGTGTCTGCCATAGGACCACCAATAACAAATCTTCCTGTTGGGTTTATGAGATAAATTGTTTTTGAATCAAGCATTTTTTCTGGTAAAGCCTTTTTTATAACTTTATTTATAAGTTCTTCTTTTAATTCTTCATAAGAAATATCTGGATCATGTTGATGTGAAAGAACAACTGTATGTATCCTGAAAGGTATACCATCTTTATATTCAACTGTAACCTGACATTTCCCATCCGGTCTTAAACATGGCATTAGACCATTTTTCCTGACTTCAGAAGCTTTAATCATAATATTATGGGCAAAAACTATAGGTGCTGGCATCAATTCTTCTGTTTCTTTACAGGCATAACCAAACATCATACCCTGATCTCCTGCACCCATTTCATGATTTTGCTTTTCATCAACACCCAGAGCTATATCCGAAGATTGTCTATTTATATTTGTAAGTATTCCACAAGATTTATAATCCAAACCATAATCTGGATTATCATAACCAACTTTTTTGATAATCCCTCTTGCAACTTCCTGTATGTCTATATATCCTTTATTTAATGTCATTTCACCACCTATAACAATAACACCATTTGAAGCGAAGGTTTCAATTGCCACTCTTGCATCAGGTTGAAGTGAAATAGCACTATCTAAAATCGCATCAGATATTTGATCACAGAGTTTATCTGGATGTCCTTCACCTACAGATTCTGAAGTGAAAAGATATGTATTTGCCATATTAATAATCCTTTTAATTTTTATTCAAAAAACAACATAAGTTAAATATGTCAAGAAATATTGAATTTAATAAATAATTTAATGTTTACTTTATGAAAAAAAAAATTAATATAATGTAAATTTATTAATCAGGAATATATATTATGAATTTTGTTTTTAAATCGGCAAGACAGGTTATGTTTGAATCATTTATGCTTGGTAAAAAATTATACGATTTAAATATTAGACCAAATCATGCAATATCATTATGGAGAGGAGGAACAATAGTTGGTATAGGCATAAATGAATATTTTAGACTTCAGGGTGTTTTTATTAATCATACAGCAATAACAACATCAACTTATAGTGATAATTTTACACAAAAAGAAGTTATAGTAAAAGGACTTGAACATGTTATAAAAGTTGTTGTTCCTGAAGATATACTTTTAATTATTGATGATATTTATGATACCGGTGAAACAATTTCTCATCTTCTTTCTTTATTAAAGAATCAAACGAGAAAAAATATGCCTCATCAGGTTATTGTAGCTACTTTAGACAGAAAGCCAAAAAAAAATTTATACAATACCAATTTAGTCTATTTAAATGATTATGATGAGGATATCTGGGTAAATTATCCTCATGAGATATCTGATCTTATAAATGAAAGTAAATATTCTATTCTTAAAGAAAATAATTTAAAGATATATGAATTGTTAAACCAAAAGTCATATCCACAGCTTGATTTAAATATTGAAGATGATTATGTCTGGTTAACTCCGGAAAAGATTCAGGAAGATTCTATAAAATTAGGAGTAAATATTTTTTATTCTGACTTTGAACCAGACTTTTTGATTGCTTTATGGCCTGGTGGAGTAATTTCAGGAATTTATATACATGAAACATATAAATATTTAAATAAAATAAATGGGAATCCAAAAAAGAATCCAGATCATGTCGCTTTAAATACCGCTTCTTCTCATCTTTCATACAAAAGTAACATAATAGGCTTACCATATTTACTGGAAAGAATAGAAGATACCAGTAAGATTTTAATTATAGATACTACTTTTAAAGCAGGTATTTATGTTAATCCTGTTGTTGATAAATTGAAAGAAGGATTAAGAAGAAATCTGAACCATAAAAATATAAAAGTGGCTTCGGTCTATTTCGACCACAATTCAAAATATACATGGACAACAAAACCAAATTTCGATAAACCTCATTATTATTTATCAAAAGTAGATAAGGAAATTATATATCCTCATTCAATTCATAAGTTGAATAGACCACGAAAAGAAGTTAAAGAAAGATATCCAGAACTTTATGATATAATATATAAAGATTAATGATTAATGTGATTAATTTATTTTAAAAAGGTAAGATATACATTCAGCGACAATATATAGAAATCTATTTTTTTGATTCATAAGAGGATAAGAAAAATTTTTAATACAATTTTTAAGACATACAGAATCATTCAATATATTTTTTTGAATACAAATCCTGCTTATAAATAATGGGGGATTAAAATTAATAACTTTATATAAATTTAAGTTATCATTAATTTTTTCAATTTGTAATTTATCTTGAAATTCTATTGAATAAAAACCAAATAAAAATTTATCAAAATTTGAATAATAAATATAAGAAATACTATTTGAAATATAAATGTAAAAATCATAAAAGAAAAAGATATTCTCTTTGAGAAGATATTTTTCATATAAAAAAAAGTGCCAGCTTGCATTTATGCCAATAATATAAATATATTTATCATTTGAATTGATAATTTCATCTATTTTTTCTATATAAAGTGTTTGATCTAAAATTACTGGATGTAATGGTAAAAAAACAATATTAGAAAATTTGCTTATTGTTTTATTTTTATCAATATCTGTCTCTTTTAAATTTTCAAATATTACAAATGGCAGAATTTTAGTATCTTCAAAAAAATTTATAAAGTTAAATTTGTTATTTTCAATATTGTTTGTTGAATTTATAGAGTTAAAAGGTGAAATTATTTTTCTATTGAAAAAACCATTATATATTATTTTTTCATCTCTTAATATTTTATTAATCTGATTTTTAATTTCATGATTTTTATTAAAGGTCTTTTCATTATTATTCTTAATACGATGAATCTGGTTAACAGCTTTTCCAGATTGATCTTTATAATTATTTTTAATAATATAATCTATATATCTGGATTCTATTCTATTGAAGATTGAATCAAAGATATTTTTAAAATTTTCTTCAAAATACTTGAAATTATTGTTGAATTGATCAATGTTAAATTGATTAAGAAACTTTTTAAGATTTAGTCTTATATTATTTTTTATTTCTGTAACAATTTTATTGGTTATTGATGGCTTAACGAAAATAATGTTAATAATTTTATTTGAATCGGGCTCAATAAAAGGTTCGATTTCAAAATAATCCTCTTTTGAGCTTTTTTTCAACTTTTCAATTAAAATTTGCGAAAAGAAAAGGTTACCTGTTTTTTTGAAAGCTTCAAAATTGATAATTTCTTGATAGGTTTGATCATAAATTCTATAGCGATATTTTAAAATTATAAATATTTTATCATAATTGAAACTTTTAACAAAATTATCTTTTTTAAGATTTTCATTTTCAGAATATTCAAAATTTATATTTAACCTTACTTTAAACTTGATTTCTTCAAAATTGTTTTCATTTAATTTTTTCAAATCTAGATTTCTATCGGATATTTTCCTGATTTCTATAAAGTCATTTTTAAAAATAAAATTTATTTTAAGCTGATCCAGATTTATATCATTTGAAATATTTTCATTTGATAAAACTTTATTTATATATCTTGAAATTCTATAGTAAATTTTATCATAAAATTCTGACAATTTTTCAGAATAAATTTTTACAATTTGATTTTCAAAAGCTTGAATCACTTCTTTTTCATTTACTACCAATTTTGATGCTGAAAATGCAAAATCAATGAATTTATTTTTTGATTTTATCAAAAGCAATATTCCATCTTTTCTTGATAAATTTTCACCAAGTTTTACTTGAATATATTCCTTTTTTATCTTTATAATTTTCCCAAGATTTATTCCAAGATGAGAAGGGAAAAATGGATTTATCAATTTATCTCCTTGACTGCTGTATAAATAGCCTTTAGTATTAAATCTGGAAAAGGATAATTTAATATTTTTGTTTATATTTTCAAGTTGTAATTGAAAATCTTTTTCAATAATAAATTCCTTATCTGTAAAATCTTCTTTTTTTGTAAAGCATTTATGCTTAATTTCACGATATTTATCAAGAATCTTTCTATAATAATTAACAGTATTAAAAGTATAGACTGGATCCTTCATTCTTCCTTCGATTTTAAATGAATTTACACCAATTTCTGCAAGATCAATTATCTTTGTTCCAAGATTTAAATCATTACATGAAAATAAGGTTAAATTTAATTGATTATTCTTATCAATCCTGTTTTTAATTGCTGAATTATCATTATTATCAAAATTATTAAAAAATGTAGCATTGTCCAATACAAATCTATTCCTGCATATTTGGGCACATTCACCTTTATTTGCAGATCTTTTAAGTAGTATACCGGAAGCAAGGCAGAAACCTGAAAAACTGTAACATAGTGCACCATGAATAAAAACCTCTATTTCTATATCAGTAAAATTTTTTTTGATTTTCATAATATCTGAAATTGTAGATTCCCTTGCAAGTATTACTCTTTTTATCTCTAAATTTTTTAGAAATTGATAAGAAAGATGACTAAAGGTTCCACTTTGAGTTGAAGCATGTATTTTAATATCTTTTAAGAAATATCTTATTATTTCTATAAGACCAAAATCCTGAATTATAATTGCATCCGGTGGGAAAATTGATAGAAAATTTAATATATTAAATAAATTTGGAATTTCTTCTTCTTTAACCAATGTGTTTAGCGTAAGATAAACCTTTTTATCATTTCTTTTAGCATAAAACAGTAGCTTTCTATATTGTGCTTCATTGAAATTAATGGCATATTTTCTTGCAGAAAAATAAGTTAAACCAAAATACACCGCATCGGCACCTGCATTAAAAGCATATATTGCAGATTCTAAACTTCCTGCAGGAGCAATTAACTCTGGCATCTTTATTCTCTTCATTTTATAAAATTCTTTTCATTTAATTATAATAATTTAAAAAAAATTATCCAAAAAATTAGCATAAAACTAATATAGTAAAAGATAAATTATTTAGAACAAATTTATTAAAAATAAATAAAAACAAAATTAATCTATTTAATCTTAAACTTAATTAGTTTTTAATAAAAATATTTTTAATTTCAAATAATATTTAACTCAATATTTTGAGTATAGATTTTTAACTGATATAAACTTAATTAAAAAATTGAAAATAGTTTTATTCTTTGATTTTGATTTTTTAAAATTATATTGTAAATTATAAATATATGATTGTTGTAATTGGGCATTCAAATACAGATAATGACTGTCTTGGCTCTATGGTTTTACTTAGATACATTTATACAGATGCTATATTATTAAAAAGTACATTAATTCATCCAGTAGCAAAAAATTTATATTCTCTTTATGCTGATTTTTTAAACTTAAAATCAATTAATGAAATAGATACTTCTCAGGTAAGCAAATTGATAGTTGTAGATACAAGAACAAAAGCAAGAATAAATGAATATAGTTCTTTACTTAATCTAAATATTGAAATTGAAGTGTGGGATCATCATACAGAGGATAGTTTTGATATTGAAAATGCTAAACTGATATCGATAAATACCGGTGCAAATACCTCATTGATCGTATCTTTTCTTATAAAAAACTCAATAAAAATCAATCCTATCGATGCAACAATTGCATTAACCGGGATTTATGCAGATACCGGTAATTTTACTCATGCAAACACAAAAGATATTGATTTTGAAGCCGCAAATTATTTGATAAAAAATGGCGCAGACATCAAAATAGCTACAAGAAAGATAAAGATTCTAAATCATGAGGGAGAAATAACGCTTTTTCACAAGTTACTAAATAATTTGATATATAAAACTATTAAGGGACATTATATTATACTTTCTTATATAGAAATCGATCAACAATTCCCTGGACTTTCAGCAATTGTAGAAAAAATTTTCGAGATAGAAAATCCAGATGCATACTTTGCCTTTTTTTCTTTCGTTAAAGATGAAAAGGGGATCATAATAGGAAGAAGTAAAAAAGAAGAAATTAACATAAATAACATACTTTACAGATTTGGAGGAGGAGGGCATATTTTTGCAGGATCTGCTAAAATAAAGAATGAAGATATAAAAAGAATATTTTTAATTTTTAAAAAAGAATTAGAAGAAAAAATGGAATTTGCAAAAAAAGCAAAAGATATTATGGTAAGAAATGTAAATCTGATTAAAGATTCATGGACTGTTAAGCAGGCTTCTTTATTTTTAGAATCTGTAAATAATACCGGAGCACCTGTTGTAGATTTTAATAATAAAATGGTGGGATTTATATCACTAAGAGATATTATGAAAGCAAGAAAGATAAATCAAATGAATTCTCCGGTCAGTGCATATATGCATAAAAAGGTCATTTATGGAAGCCCCGATATGACAATAGATTCTATTGAATTATTATTTCAAAAATATAATATTGGTCATCTACCTATAATTGAAGATGATAAAATTATTGGAATTATTACCAGAAAGGATATAATTAAATATTTAGGATTAAATCTTGATGAACAGCAGGTTATCTATCAAAATATAGAAAGTATATAGTAGAAAATTTTTAATTGAAAAGTTATAAATAATATTATATACTTAAAGAAAAGAGAAAAGTATTTGAGGAATATGAAAAACTGACAAATTAAAAGGAGTAAAAAGTGGATAGGAGAAAATACGCAAGAAGACATCTTATTTTTTACCTTAGAATTTTTGATGAAAATGATATTCTCTTGGGATATTTACTGGATATTTCAGAAGGTGGTATTTTAATGATGTCAGAAGTTGATATTCCAGAGGGGAAAAAATTGAAACTTAAGCTAAAACTTCCTAAGGAGATAAATGAAGGAGATTCTGTTCAATTTACCGGTGAAGTTAAAAGAATATCAAAAGACATGAATGAAAATTTCTATGATGTTGGCATAGAAATTATTGAAAAAGATAAAAATTACCATGTTATTCTTCAAAAATTAGTGGAATTTTGTGGTTTTTTCAGGTAAGATATTGCCTGAGAAATTGATTGAAAAATAAGCTCTTCTCCAGTTTTTATATTTTTGATTTTTAAAATATTTTTTAATTTTTCATCCTCTCCTAAAAATAATATATATGGGATATTCTTATCTTCTGCGTATTTGAACTGTTTTTTCAGCTTCACAGAATCAAGATAAATTTCGCAAGAAATGCTGGCTTCATGAAGTTCATTAAGCAACTTATAATATTCAAAATAATCATCAGAGTTCAAATTTGCAATTAGGATCTTAGAAAAATCTGTTTTTCTAACAAGATTTTTTTCTACAATATAGGTGATTAATCTATCCAGTCCAATTGAACTTCCTATACCAGAATATCTACTGGAAGAAAAAGTAGATGTAAGATTATCATATCTTCCGCCTGAACAAACCGAACCAAGTTCAATAGAATCATTTATAAATGTCTCAAAGACAATTCCAGTATAGTAATCAAGACCTCTTGCTATTGTACAATCAATTTTTATTATTTCACTTAAATTTATTCTTTTTATCATTTCATAAATTTTTTCAAGTCTGGTATCAGAAATTGAAAAATTATCTTTTATATATTTAAATAATTTATTTTCATTTGCAATTTTAATTAATGATAAGATTTCTTTATATTTTTCTCCTATAAGATTTCTTAAACTATTTGCTATTTCTTCTTCTTCGACTTTATAATATTTATCAAGAATAATTAATATTTCTTTTTCTTTTTCAGCAATGTGAAGTTTTTCAAAAATTTGATGCATTAAATTTCTATCATTTATCTTTATAGTTATATTCTGTATTTGAAGATTCTTTAAAAGATTATATATAAGTGTCAATATTTCTAAATCTGTTTCAATACTATCAATTCCGATAATATCAAAATCAGCCTGATAAAACTCTCTAAATCTCCCTCTTTGAGGTTTTTCTCCTCTCCATACTTTTGCGATGTGATATCTTTTGAAAGGGAAAACAATTTCGTTTTCATGTAGAGCGACAAATCTGGCTAAAGGGACTGTAAGATCATATCTAAGTCCAACTTCTCTTTCACCTTTATCTTTGAATAAAAATACCTGTTTATCTGTTTCTCCACCACCTTTACCAAGTAAAATCTCCTTATATTCAAGTGCGGGTGTATCAATTGGAAGATAACCAGAAAGTTGTAATATAGATTCAATTTTATTAATTAGATATCTTCTATAGTATTCTTCTTCGGGCAATGCATCTTTAAAACCTTTCAAAATTTTTGGTTCTATCATATATACTCTCCAGTTATTTTTTAGTAAATACTTTCTTAAATTTTTTAAAAAATGAGTAAAATATTGTAATTAGACCAAACAGAAAAAGTGGAAAAATTTGAAAAATTCTAATTGGATCAGTTACTATTCTATAAAGCCATTCAAAACCATTTTCTATAAAAATTTTGGGAGCTCTTTTCTTTTTGCCAGAAAATACATCAAATGAACCTCCAACTCCCATGGCTATTTTAATTTTATCAAAATTTTTTGATATCCAGTATTCTTGTTTGGGGCTTCCAAGTGCAACAAATAAAAAATCTGGAGATGCCTTTTGAATTGCTATAACTATTTTATTTTCCTCTTCTTTATTAAAATATCCATAATATCTACCAACAATTCGAACCGAGGGGAAAGCAACTTTAATGTTTTTTTCAACTTTTGTTATAGTATCTAATGATCCACCAAGAAGATATATAGACTTATTATATATTTCTATGTAATGTAAAAGTTCTCTAAAAAAATCTATTCCGCAAATTCGATTTTTTAGTTTTATACCAAGCATTTTACAGGCAATTTGAACTCCAATACTTTCAACAAAAACAATCTGGGCATTTTTGATTATGTTTTTGAATTTTCTAGAAAAGATTGTTCTTAAAACCATTAAAGAATTTAAGGTTACAATATGAGTTTTTTTACCGTTTCTTAAATTTTCAAAAGTAAGATTTATTAATTCTTCTGAATCAGCATTAATTAAATTAAGTCCAAAAATTGAAAATTTCTCCATATATAAAAAAAGCTCCTTTAAATTTGACTATTCTGAAATGTCTTCCAGAAAAAAGCAGAAGTTATGGCTGCTGTTTCTGTTCGCAATATATTTCTACCTAAACTAACAGATATGAATTTTTTTTCTATTAACTTTTTTTTCTCTTCTTCTGAAATGCCACCCTCAGGTCCTATAAAAATAAATATATTTTTAAATCTTTCAATTGGAAAATTTTTGATTAAATTAAAAAAGTCATTTTCCTTATCAGATCTTTCATCTAATAAAATATTTACTGAATGATTTAAATCAAATATTTCATTGATTGAATTGAAATTTGTTAAATATTTAATAGATGGTAAAAACATATTACCGGATTGTTTGCAACCTTCGATTGAAATTTTATTAAGTCGTTTTAATATGTTCTCATTTAAGGTTTTTCTATCCGAAAATTTCGTAGGAACTAAATAGATACAGTTTACACCAATTTCAGCAGATTTTTCTATTATAGGCTTTAGAGCTTTATCTTTTGGAATACCTATAATTAAACTTAAACAATGTTCGGGTTGCCTGATTTTCCCCTTTTCAATAAACTCTCCATAGACTATTTTTTTGTAAATTTTTTTAACAATAAATTCACCATAATGTTCTTCTAATATTGCATTAATTCTTTCGTTTTTATTAAATCTATTCACAATTAAATGATGACTATCTTCAATAGATAGAAAATATAAATTGTCTTTTTTATTACTTTTACATAGAAAAACAAGTCTCAAAATTAACTCCATTAAATTTTAATAAAAATAATTATTAAATTGAATATTTCAATATTTTTGAAATTATCCGAAACTAAAAAAAATAGAAATTCTTGAGGATAAAATGAAAGTTTATATAAAAAAAGCTTTATTTATATTTATATTTTTAATTTTTATATTTACTATTTACAGTTTTTCAGATGATTCTGATAATCAATATATAGATGTATATCTTAAATTTGAAAATGAAGAAATTTATTTTGTTGGTTCACCGGTATTAATAAGAATAGAAATAATGAACAAATCACCAAATAATTATTTTTTTGAAGTAGCAGAGAATTTACTTTTTACAGTTGATTTTAAGATTTATACTTCTTAT
>JBKBTB010000041.1:0-11987 GCA_046291015.1 Exilispira sp.
TTTTTAATTATCAAACAGATACCAGTAAAAAGCATTATATTTATTCAACAATATTTCTACTCATCTTTTTAAAAAATTATTCTGCCATTAAACCATCTATCTTGCTTTATATTTTTAGAAAAATATACAAAATTTTTCCAGAGATTAATTTATTATCTAAAGAAAAATATCCATATATTAGTTTGATTGAAATATTGAATAATTTTTCAGATGATTTTTTTTATCATTTAATATTTATTGATGCAGATAATTCTCTATTAAATTCTTTTCAAAATATGATTTTAAATATTCAAAAAACCGAACATATTATTCAAATATGTAATTTTATTTTAATCTGTAACTTAAATAAAAATAGAATAAGAAAACTAATTTACCAGATAGACAGGTTAAATGATTTAAATAAGATTAGTTTTTTTATCAATAAATTAAAAGAAGAAGAATCTTTTTTCAGTAATAATAAAATAACACCATCTCAAAAGGAGATTAAATTTTCAAATATACTGGAAGAAATTATAAATCCAGTTTACTTTTCAAAATATAAAGAATACTTAAAAGGATTAAATTCTTTAAATCTTAAAATATTAAATATTAAAAATTCTTTATATTTTGAAAAAAATGAATATACAATAAATGCAATTATTAAAAATAAAGGTGATTTAAAAAAATTAAAAGAAGAAATAGAAATTCTTGAAAAGAATATTGATATATTTTTTTAGTAATTAAGATTATAAATAAACTAATTTAATTTTATTTTCAGTATAATTATTGCCATAATTGCATTAAGGATAATTATTAAGAATAATTATCTTTTATTTACTAAATGATTTATTTAACAAAATATTAATTTAACAAAAGATTAATTTAATAAGTATTAATTTAGTTTTTTAATATAAAAAGCAAGATAATTTTGCCAATATTTAATAACATGATAAAAGGGATTTATGTTACCAGAACTTCCAGAAATTTCAAAAATATTTATAGAAAAAAAAGATCTCAATTATTTCCAGCAAAAAAATATAGAAAATATTTTGAATAAAATAAAATTTTATAATAAAACAAATTTTGATTTAATTTATCTGGAAAAAGAAGAAATGGAAAAGATAGTTAAAAAATCTTTTGATAGTAATAATGATAATGAGAATAATCGGCAATTTTTTAATCTTATACTTCAATCCAATCCGGGAACTTATATAAAAAAATGCCCTGGAACACCAAATTATTTATGTTGTAATTATTTTATTACTACATTTTATGTAAATTGCAGTTTAAATTGCACCTATTGTTTTTTAAAATTTTATCTTAAGGGTAATAGTTTAATTATTTATTATGACTTAGATAATTTTTTAGATCAGCTTACAACTTATTCTAAGTTAAGACTTGGAAGTGGTGAACTTTCCGACTCACTATTATTTGATCCTTTTACCAATTACAGTGAAATCATAATTAAATTTCTCAGTAAAAACCCGAAGATGAACGAAATTATTTTTGAATTTAAAACAAAAACCTCTTATATAGAACCTTTTTTAATAAATAAGCCCATTAAAAATATTGTGATTGGTTTTTCGATGAATCCAGAAAATATTGCAAAAAAATATGAAATTGGTGCAAGTACTGTGCATCAAAGATTAAAAGCTGCTATAACTCTAATAGATGAGGGTTGGAGAGTATCCTTTCACTTTGATCCAATTATTTTTGATCTGGATAATAATATTAGGGATTATATTGAACTATTTGATAAATTGACTGATCTACCAGATGAATCAATTGCTTGGTTTTCAATGGGAGCACTTCGATATCATCCAGATATGATGCAAAAGCTTAGAGAAGATGAAAAAGGGAAATCCTTATTAAATTATGAAACCATTACCGGGCTTGATGGCAAAATAAGATATTTTATAGAAAAAAGAATTGAAATTTATAATGAGTTAATAAAAATTTACAGAAAAAAAAATTGTAATTTCCCATTATATTATTGCATGGAATCAGATAAAGTATATCTTAAAACTTTTGGTGAACTTCCAAATAAAATTGACAATTTAAAGGATATATTTAATTTTAATTAAGAAGAGGTTTCAAAGAAACATGGGAAAAGATCCTTATGAAGTCTTAGGGCTTACGAAAAATGCATCAATTGATGAAGTGAAAACAAGGTATAGAGAGCTTGTAAAAAAATATCATCCAGATAAGCATCAAGGTAATCCTTTAGCCGATCTTGCTGAAGAAAGGTTTAAGGAAATACAGGAAGCATATGATGCAATAATTAACAATAAAACTTATTCTCAAAATTATCAGAGTACATATTCTAGATCTTCTTATGGTTACAATAATGAATATGAAAGTATTATCTCTTTAATTCAAAATGGAAGATATGGGCTTGCAAATCAGAAACTTGATCGGCTTGATGACAGGAATTCTGGATTATGGAATTATCTCAAGGCAATTGTCAGTGCAAATATGGGAAATTTGCAGATGGCACTAAGCTATATAAATATTGCAATCTCGATTGAACCGGATAATATAAATTTTCAGAAATTTAGAGATCAACTTGTTAGTTTTAATACCAACCAATATTATGCTCAATCAAGAGCAGCAAATTCTGTAGGATCAAATTGTCTTGATTGTCTTACCTGTTTTTGTTGTTTTAACTGTCTTTGTAATTCCTGTTCTTAAAAGATAATTTTATCAAATAGTACTATTATATTTATTTTATTATGAAAATTATTATTCCTAAAGGAAGCGGATTTTGTCCGGGTGTTTTGTCGGCAGAAAAAAAGCTACTCGATCTTAGAAAAAATTATTCCGGCATTATATATATTTCTGGTATGTTTATTCATAATAAGGAATATGAAAAATTCTTAAAAGATAAAAATATTTTAAGTGCGCCAGATTATAATACTATAGAAGATCGTTCTATATTTGTTATTTCGACTCATGGTATTGATAAAAATATTGAAGAAACTTTGAGAAAAAAGCTTAAAGTTTTCGATTTTACATGCCCAAAGGTCAAAAATGTTCAGAAAATAATATGGCAGAATGAAGATTATCTTACTATAATAACAGGTAAAGATGATCATCCAGAAGTAATTGGATTAAAAAGTTATTGCAAAAATAACATCGTTTTATCTAAAATTGAAAAGCTTTATTCAGAATCTTTTATTAATGATATTAAAGATAAAAAAATATTATTAATTTCTCAAACCACTTCCGATTCAGATTTATATGATAGGGCAAAATTTTATTTAAACCAATTATATAAAAAAAATATTATTAAGGAATTTAAAAGCTATAATACAATATGCCCTTCTATTGAAAATAGAGAAAAAAATGCAATCCAGATATTAAAAAAAAATAATATAAAAACAATTGTAATAGGAGATTACCTTTCTTCAAATTCTCAAAGACTTTTTGCAAAGTTAAAGCAAATTAATGAAAAGACTTTTTTTATACAAAATAAAGAAGAATTACAAATTATATTAAATGAAATTAAAGATGATAGTGAAGTTATGATAGTTTCTTCTTCATCGACACCATCTTTTATCGAAAAAGAAATAATTGAAATTTTATTAAAAATTTAATAATTTCTCTTTTTCAGCAATTAATTTTTTATAATATTTTAAGTGATTTATTATTAATATAAAGGTTAATTTAATTCTATCGATAAGTTAAATAATCGATAAAATATCGATAAATTTATGAAAACAAAAAGTTATATAATAATATTATTTATTTTATTTTTCTTTTTCACAATTGTTCTGGATGGTTCTGAAAATTATGAAGTTATAGAAAGAAGATTGGAAGGAAATATTAACTGGACAAGCCTGAATTTTGTATCAAGTGGTTATGCCGAACTTGATCCAGATGCCACAAATATCTCGACAAATGAACTTTTAACTCTTAAAAAAGCCGAAGAAAATGGTTATGCTAATTTAACATCATTAATCATTAATATGACAATTGACTCGAAGGCAAAGTTCATAGATCTGGTAAAGCAAGATCCAGAAATAAATAGAAGCCTTTTTGAATATGTTCAAAATGCTTACAAATCAGACATAAAATATACCGGTAATAAAAGAATTATTTATTTTTTACTTCCATTTATTTTGAAAAATTTTTCTTTATATAAGGTATTAAATTTAAAAAGAGATTATACGAATGAAGTCCAGATAAATTATGCATTTCCAAATAACACAAACTTTACTTCAATAGTTATAGATGCAAGAGGTTATATGCTTAACCCGGCTCTTAAACCTAAAATACTCGACCAATTAAGACAAACTATTATTAGTTTTGATAATGTTAACTGGCAAGTTATAGAGAAAAAAGGATTTATAAATTATATCTGTGATATTAGTGGATTAAAGGCATTAAAAGACTTAATTGGTGAAAATCCTTATATAATATCTGCTATTGGTAGTTATGGAATCAATAATACCGATGTCATAATCTCAAATGAAAGTATAGCTCTTTTTTTTGGAAATCCAAGAAACTTAGATTTAATAAAAAATGGTAAGATAATACTTCTTATTGACAAAAATAAATAATTTTTTATTTTGAAAAGGGATAATTAATTCCTGGGCATTCGACTTCCCTAATAAATCATATACAGATTTATCAATGTTGATAAAAAAACAAATTTCTTCATTGCTTGCTGGTGGTGATTTTTCAAAGGCTATAGATATTTTAACATCAAGTTTATCTTCTGAAAATAATATTGAAGAATATGCTACTTTACATAAGATTATAAAATACTGGTTAAATAGAGAAGACAAGTTAAACCGATTCAACCAGCCATATGAAAAAGCTTTAGCATACTTTGATGAATGGGATCTTTTCACAAATTTTTTAATGGTTAATAATATTGACAATAAACTTGCCGAAGTTCATTGCATACATAATTTTGTCTTTTCAAAGGCTTTATCGTTATTTATTGAATCAAGAACTGAAGCAAGAATCAATGATCTGGATTTGCTTATCAAAATTGCTTATTGCTTTAGAGAGCTTTCTCAATATGATAATGGAATCCAAACTTTGCAATATGCTTATAAACTAAATAAAAATCAGCTTATATCCTTGATGCTTGCTGATTTTTTATATGCCAGGCAGGAGATCCTTCAAGCTAGAATTCTATTTAAAGATATTCTTTTTTTAGACAATACTATCGCATTCGACACCAGATATATAAAGTGCGATAAAATACTTGAGATTATTGAAAACATAAAAAAAGATAATTATCAAGAATATGAAATTCTCGAATGGTTACCGGTTTATGGTTATATCGATGGTTTTTTAAATGTAAAAAGAGAACTTAATTCTAATGAAGTAAAAAAAATATTTGATGATATGACAAAATTTGAAAAGATATTCTATTCAAATCCTCAAATTAGAAGTCAGGTTGAGGCAAAATTGATAAAAAAATGTATTTTACTTCTGGAATACTATACTTATCAAGAAGTTGATACAGTTAAACAAGAACAACTAAAATTGAAGTTAAACAATATAAATGAAACAATTGCCAAACAAATCTTAATAAATAATTAAAGGAGCATATATAACATGGCGACAATTATCGATTCAATTTCTGAGATATTAAAAGAAGAAAAATGGACCAGAACCTCTATTTCGGAATTTTCAATACCGATGTTTGAATCTTACGATGCTCTTATAAAAGACATACAACAAAGTTATCAAATTGCTGAAATAATTCAGTTCTTAGAAAATTACCTGAAAAGCACCCCAAATTCAATAATTGCTTTATATTTTTTATCCTTAATTTATTCAATTACTCAGGATATTAAAGGAAATGAATGGGCAAGAAAATTGATAGAAATCTTTGATGAAAATAGAAGAGTAAAAATTGTTAAGTATCTTTGCGAAAAGTATTTAAGTTATAATCAATCTTATAAATATATCCTTTCAAGATATATTCAAATTCTTGAAGATGAAAAAAAAGATGAATCTGAAATTATCTCTTATATGGAAAATTTGCATAAGCTTGATTTTGCCGATACCAAAATTACACGAAAGATTGCAAATTACTATGAAAATAATCAAAATATAAGCAAAGCAATTCTTTATTATAAAAAGTTGTTTGATGCTTCCGCAAATTCGAAGTCACCTTCTGAAGTAGAAGAACTCTGGAAAAAACTTTTAGAATTTAAAGAGATAGAACCAGATTATTTTTTCTTAAAACTAAATAACATCGATAATATAAATTTAAGATTAAAACTTGCTGAAAAATTAATCGAGCATTTTGAAAATCAACAGAATTGGGATTTAGTCATTGAAACAATTAAAATTACATATGAGATGATTCCAGATAAAAACAAAAGTAATCTTGTTCAAAAATTAAGAGATCAGATTATCAATGCCTATAGAAACAAATACGCAAATAATAGTCAGTTAGAAGATTGCATAAAAAGATCTGATATCAATCAAAAATGGAAAAATCTCGGTACTGCAATCGCAGAATTTGAAAAATATATTCCTTTTGATAAAAATAAATATGTTTATCATAACCTATCCGGTCTTGGTTTTATCAAAGACATAAATAAAGAGTTTATAACAGTTGATTTTGAAAAAAAGAAAGATCATAAATTTTCCATTCAGATGGCATTAAAAGCTTTAAAAATATTAAATGATGATGATTTTTTAGTTTTAGAAAGCTATTTTCCCGATAAACTTAAAAAACTTTCAGAGGAAAATCCAAAAGAACTTTTAATAAATATTTTAAAATCTTATAATAAACCATTATCAACGAAAGAGATTAAAACTATATTAACCAGAAAAATTGTAAGTGAAGAGCAATGGGAAAAATTCTGGACATCACTAAGAAATCAGATTAAAGATGATCCTATCATTATTCGAAATGGAACAAACTATAGTCTTAGAGC
The DNA here is from genome assembly GCA_046291015.1 of Exilispira sp. Lineage (GTDB taxonomy): Bacteria > Spirochaetota > JAAYUW01 > JAAYUW01 > JAAYUW01 > Exilispira. Next base: position 6,891 of record JBKBTB010000041.1, read on the forward strand.
TAAAGCTGCTCTTAAAGAAGAAAGCATTCTTGAAAGATTTAAGTCTGAAGAAAGTTTAATACATAAAGCTCAAATATACTTAAATTATCTTATTGAAGAAAATGATTTTCAATCTGAATATTCCCTGACAATGCTAAGAGTCTTTCAAAACTTCTTACGCGAGGATGCTTTAATTCATCAAAATCTTGTCGTTGCATTTTTATTTTTAGCTGATTTAAAAAACAAATTTCCACAATTAAATATTAATCTACCATTCGACACCAGTTATATATTTTCAAAGCTATTTGAAGAAAAAAACTATATTTTCAATCTGAAAGACACCATGTTTGAAAAACTTTTTTTTGCAGAGTTAATGAAATATAATTCGAACTGGCCCCAAATCATGGGAGAATATCTTCTTGTATATCCATCAAAATTTATTTTATCTACACTTATAAATAAAGGATTTTCTGAAATTATCAGAGACAAATCTAAAGATGTTATTAGAAATGCTAAAGATAACCCGGAAGTATTCTTATGGTTTTTAAAAAACATTTTTGCCAATCAAGAATTTTCAAACATAATAGAAAAAGGTGATATACTTATAATTTTATTGAATCTACTTGATATTTCAAACAAATCTATAATACAAAAAATTAATGTTAATAATAATAGAAAGCTTTTTAACAATATCTGTGATATTATATTCAAAGACCAGCTTTTAGAAAACTACCTGAAAGAAAATCCATCAGAAAGCCAGATTACTAAAATTTCTACAATATTTTTAAGAACAAAATGGAAATATGAAGATTATGTTATTGAATTCAAAACTTTACTTGCAAAATATTATCCTCAAATCCTTTCTAAGGTTGAACCAGAAGAAAAAGCTGAAACAAACAATACCTTTTATACCACAGCTGAATCTATAAGGGAAAAGCAAGAGCATCTGCAATTTTTAATTAAACATGAAATTCCACGGGTAAACAAAGAGATGATGATTGCCAAAGAAAAAGGTGATTTAAGAGAAAATGCCGAATATCACTCTGCAAGAGAAACATTACAAAGCTTAAATATAGAAGCTGCCGAACTTCAAAAGGAACTTAATAATGCTAAACCAATTGATTTTAATAATCTTGATACAAGTAAAATTTCTATAGGTACTAAATGCAAATTAAAATCTGAAGAAAATGATAAAGAAATTACATACACAATCCTTGGCAAATGGGATATTGATGTAAACAATAATATTATTTCCTATGAAACAGAATTAGGTAAGATTTTGTTAAATAAGAAAGTTAATGATATTATTACCAGTCCTATAGACAATATGAAATATAGAGTTATTTCAATTGAAAAAGCCAATTAAAATTATTTTATTTATAATATTTCTAATATTTGTTGTTTCTATAGTTGTATTTTTCGATTTTGAAAAATTAATTAAAATTGAAAATATTCTTATATTTAAGGACAATCTAATCCAGAAAAATAAAATAATTACTTTATTCTCAGTACTTGGACTATATTTTATCTTTTCATTTCTTTTTCTTACAATTGCGCCTTTATCAATTCTTTCTGGAATTCTTTTTGATACATTTATAGGCGCTGCCGTTGCATTTATTGGATCTTCTATAACGATGAGTATTTCTTTTTTAATAAGTAGATTTTTTTTAAACTCCTTTTTTAGCAAATTGAAACAAAAAAATAGATTGTTCCAAAATATTTTAGTTAATCTTTCAAAAAATGGAAAGGATTATATATTGTTTGCAAGACTATTCTTCATAACACCATATAATTCATTAAATATAGTATCTGGAATATCAGATATTAAAGTAAAAGACTATATTATTTCTTCGATTATTGGTTGTATTCCATCAACATTTTTCTATGCTTATTGTGGCAGTATTTTAAACACGCTGAAAGATTATTCTTTAATAAAGAAAAATGCCATTATTGTTTCTATTATTACACTTATTTTTTTTGCTATTATATTTATCGCAAAAAAAATTTATAAAAATAGAATTATGAAAATTAAAAATTAAAATTAAAATTTTCTTTTTATTGACAATGTATTATAAAAAGTTTAATTAAGGTGTTAATAAAAATTAATTATTATGGAGATAATAATGAAAATTTTACTACCTATTTTTCAACAAACAAATCAGCAACCAGTTTCCAGTACTTCGAGCTTTATTGTTAACTTACTTCCAATTTTAGCAATTATTGTGATCTTTTATTTTTTACTTATCTTACCTCAAAATAAACAAAAGAAAAAACATGAACAGATGATTGCTTCTCTTGAAAAAGGGGATGAAGTTATTACTACAAGTGGTATATTTGGGACCGTTGTTGGAGTTAAAGAAGATTCAATAACAATAAAAGTTGATGATAATACCACTATAAGAATATTGAAGGGAGCTGTTGCTTCTATTAAGAAGAAAGACACACAAAATTAATTAAATTTTTTCATATTATCTTTGCTATTTCTGGAGGAGACTAATGTCAGATAGAAAAATGCTAAGAATCAAAAAAACTTTTGGTTCTAAAGAAGTTTTAAATGATAGCACGAGAATTATTTTAACAGTTGTTCTTTTTTTATTTTCCTGTTATTTAATCTATCCAACAATTAAATGGTATTTTATTCTTACCCCTCAGGAAAGAGAACTCACAATGATGACAAACGAACAACTTCGTGCATTAAAAGTTTCTGATGATCAGTTAAATCAGATAAAAGAAAATAAAAAATTAAAAAATAGAATTATAAATCTTGGGCTGGATTTACAGGGAGGACTCTATATAATTTTAAGACCGGATTTATCCAGATTTGAAAAAGATCTTTCTCAAACCGAAATTTCCGATTTACTGGATAAGGCTATTTTAATTCTAAATAACAGAATAGACCAATTTGGTGTTGCAGAAACTCACATTCGAAAAATTGGAAATGAAGGTATTGAAATTGAAATTCCCGGTGCAAAAGATATTGAAAGGATCCAGAGAATTTTACTCGAGCAGGGACAATTAACCTTTCAGCTTGTGGATGAAGCAACACTTTCTGAAATAGGAAGAATCGACCCTGAAAATGATTTTGATGAGAATGGAAATTATCTTTATCCAGAGAAAATACCTGAAGACTCTGCAATTTACTGGATATATGAGAAGGACAAATATGGTGTTCTTGTTAAAAAAGCCCCAACAGTTTTGAAGAAGAAAGTGGAACTAGATGGTACTTATATTGGACAGGTCCTTGTTCAAAATGGTATGAGAGGAATTGAAGTTACTTTCTCTTTAAATGCTGAAGGAGCACAGAAATTTTACAGAGTAACAGCTGACAACAAAGGTAGACATCTAGCCATAGTTCTTGATGGTAAGATTCAATCAATGCCAGTAATAAATGAACCCATACCAAATGGTCAGGTGGCAATTTCAGGAGATTTCACAATAGAAGAGGCAAAAGATTTAGAAAATATCTTAAAAGCAGGTGCCTTATCTGTTCCACTTATAATTGGAGAAAGACAGGATGTCGGTCCTACATTAGGTAGAGACTCTATTGTTAAAGGTATAAGAGCCGGTATTATAGGTTCAATCATTGTTGCAATAATTATGATAATTACATATTTACTGTCTGGATTTGTTGCATTTTTATTTATTATATTAAATGTATTCATGATTATTGGATTTTTAGCTGCCTTTAACTATACCTTAACCTTACCTGGTATTGCAGGTATACTATTGAATATAGGTATGGGTGTCGATGCCTTTGTAATTATATTTGAGAAAATAAAAGAAGATTATTTACCTGGATTAAATAGAATTCAACTGATTAATATAGTTAATGATTCTTTTACAATTGCTTCCGCAACAGTTGTTGATGCAAATATTACAACTTTGATAGCATCCAGTGCATTAATTTTGCTAGGAGGTGGAGCAATAAGAGGATTTGGAGTTACTCTAACAATAGGTATAATTATTAATATATTCATAGTTTTGGTTACAGGTAAATGGTATTATATGTCCATGTTTAAAAAATGGAATATCAATGCTCTTTTAAAAGTTGGAGGAATCATAAAATGAGACAGTCAAAAGTAATTCCTTTTACAAGATATCGTTATATTGCTTTTTCCTTTTCTTTAATTGTAATATTACTTGGTGTAGTTTTTTACTTTATCAATGGTGGAATCAGATTTGGTATTGATTTTTCAGGTGGTATCACAATACAGATAAAATTTTATAAAACTGGAATGGATATTGCTACATTTAGAAATTTCTGTTCCCAAAATGGCTTTGGTTCAAATATTACTCAAATTGGTGGCAATGATTCTCAGCAATATGTTTTAAGAATACAGGCAACAAAAGAGTCAAACCTGAATAACCAGAGAATTGAAGATTTCAAATCAATTTTACAGAAAAATTTTTCATCATCTGAATACGAAATTTTATCGGTAAATTTAGTTGGACCTTCTTCATCGACAAAGATGAGTTATACATCTGTTATCATGTTATTAGTTGTTATTATACTTATTCTTTTATATACATTTTTAAGATTCAAGGATTTTAAGTACTCTTTTGGCGCTGTTCTTTCTATAATTCACGATGCCTTTTTCATCCTATCCATAATCATAATTTTTAAAAGAGAACTCAACTCACAGACTCTTGCTGGTATTTTGACTCTTTTAGGTTACTCCCTAAACGACTCGATAGTTGTACTTTCCAAGATTAAAGAAAATGAATTTCAATATGTATCTCAAAATATTTCTAAGGAATTAAAGAAAAAGTTAAGTTCTTACAATGAACAATCAACCATTGTTATTAATAGTTTTATGGATAATATTGATCACTCAATTACTATTACCTTAAATAGAACAATAATAACTGCATTAACTACTATTGTCATATCTTTATCAATATTAATACTTGGTGGTATACCTACAAGAGATTTTGCATTCATCTTATCAATAGGTCTTATAATTGGTACATATTCTTCTATTTACATTGCCTCTCCCGTACTTCTTATGTGGGGCAATCCTGTATACAATAAAAAATAAAATTTATTTTCAGATAAATTTATTAAATAAAAGCCTTCCATAATTCAGGAAGGCTTTTAATTTATAAATAAAATATTAT
>JBKBTB010000270.1:0-2475 GCA_046291015.1 Exilispira sp.
ATTATAAAGTAATTTTTTTTTTTAGTCAAGCTTCTATCCAATTAAAATATTTAAATTAATTCAATTCATAATATTTTTAGAAAATAATCATTTTTAAACCTTTTTGCACAAATTTTCCTCTAAATTTTTCATCTTTTATCATAAGATGACTATCTAAATCATAAAATTCAAAGGCTCCTAAACCAATTGCAAAATGTACACTTTGATTTATCCCTATGCTTGATTCTCCCATGCAACCTATCATAAGTCTTTTATTTGCAGCTTTTGCCATCTCAACTATTGATAGGGCATCACTTATACCGGATTTCATAAGTTTTATATTTATATAGTCTATAGCATCTTCTTTTATAAGTCTTAAAACATCATACTTAGTTTTTGCAGATTCATCCGCAGCAACAGGATAAGGAGAATTAAATCTAACAAATTTCAATCCATCAATATCATTCATATGAACAGGTTGCTCAAATACAGACATATCTATTCCGTTATTATATAAAACTCTTGTAAAGTGAATAGCTTCTTTTGGAGAATAACCCATATTTGCATCAACTATTACTTTTTTGTTTTTTATTATTTCTTTAGCTTCAATCATAAAATCCAGATCTTCGTTCAAATTTTCTCCAACTTTAATTTTTACAGAATTCAATCCTTCATCTATAAAAGATTTTAATTCTTTTATTCTATTTTCCTTTGAATTAATACCAATTGTTTTATCCGTTTCAATTTCACTTAAGCTACCACCGAAAAATTGATATACCTGAATACCTATGGTTTCACATAATGCATCGAGAGTTGCAAACTGGATAGCTGCTTTTAAAGATGGCGTGGCAAATAATTTATCTGCCATTTCAAATATTTTTTTATATTCCTTTATTTTCATACCGGTAAAATTATCATTGACATAATTTTCCAGAGCCATAATGTTCTCTGGTTTTTCACCATTTACCCTAAAAGAAGGAGAAGCTTCTCCAAAACCTTTAATACCATTTTCAAGCTCAATTTCTACTTCAATATTAGTTGAAGAAATTGAAGTACCACCAGTTATATGAAAAACTTTGTCATAATAATATGTTTTTTTGTTAGTTTTATTTTTTATTTCACTCATGAAAAATCCTTTAAAAAAAATTAAATTTTGAGAGATTTATTATTATAAAAATTCGCTAAACCAGATATTAAAAAAATTTTATAATTAATTAATAAAAAAAATATAATAGTTTAATAAAACCATATAATTAAGTTTAAAATTACATTAAATTAAAAATTTTAAAATTCAAAACTTATCTTCCTCTTAATTTAACAGGATTTTATATAAAGATTAAAATTATCTATAATATCATTTAAATTATTATCATCATAAATTCTTGCAAATTGAATTTTTTTACCATCCTTTTTTATTACTTCAATGATATAAAATTTTAACCTATTGCCTTTTTTTTAACATAATTAAGAGCATCTATTTGACTAAAATCCATTTCTTCTGTTTTTATAAAAATAGAAAAAAAATCGAATTCAGAAAATAGATAAAGTTTTTTAATTTTTGTATCTAAAAAAGCACTTCTAACAAGCATTCCGGTATTGGTAATTATAACAATAATCAAAAGAATAAAGATTAAGAAAAAAAAGATAAATATATAAAAAGAGTAATTATTATCATTTAAGAATAAAAGCATAGAAATCAGCATAGATAAAATCAAAATTGATTGCAACAAAGCCTTCAAAAAACTTGAAATTGATTCTTTTTTCAATGATAATAGATACTCATTGTTTTTTTTAATTATTACTGGCATTTTTTCTCCCATTGAAAAGCATTAAAATTGAAATTTATATTGTAATCAATATAATTTTATTATTTTTTAATATTTGAAATCGTATAATTTCATCTATTAATATCCAGATATCAGTTAATAATGAAAAATTTATATTAAAAATTTAATATTTCCCAAATTATAATTTTATTTTGGATTAAAATAAAATATATCTAATCTATATTATCAAAAATAAAATAATTTTATCTTTGATTTTTAATTCATATAAATTAAAGGTCCAAATAAAGTTTTTAAAACTCATATTTTACCGCTAAAACTGTGCCTCCTTCGCACTCAGCCCCCGGGTCATCACTTTAAATTTCATATTTAACTGTTAAAACCTCGCTTAACTTTTAGCACATTTGTTGCCAATTGCAACTTTAAATCCCATATTTGGTGGCTAAAACAGCAAAGTCAGCGCTTCCTCCTAAACCATAATTTGTCTTTAAATCCCATATTTGGTAGCTAAAACCTTCCAATTACAAGTTCTATTGTTGCAACCAATTTATCTTTAAATCCCATATTTGGTAGCTAAAACTATTTAAGTCTGGTGCCGAAAAGATTTTGAATATTCTCTTTAAATCCCATATTTGGTAGCTAAAACCAATAATCCGAAAATCCAAACAATAAAAACCATACAACTTTAAATCCCATATTTGGTAGCTAAAAC
>JBKBTB010000271.1:0-2475 GCA_046291015.1 Exilispira sp.
CTGGTTATAATTAATAAAAAATATGCCGAAGACCGGACTTGAACCGGTACGGTACCAGGTACCGAGGGATTTTAAGTCCCTTGCGTCTACCAATTCCGCCACTTCGGCATTAATAAAAAAATACTATTAAAAACCATGCTATTAGGCGACGACCGGATTCGAACCGGTGAACAACGGTTTTGCAGACCGCGCCCTTAGCCACTCGGGAACGTCGCCATACAAAAATAAAAATATAATAATTATTACTAGCTATTTTTTAGCTCTAAAAGTTGCTCATTAGTTTCTCTAAACCTTTCAACTAAAACAGGTATAATTGAAAGCGCAATCTCCGGCTTTGATTCTAATAAAGCCTTAAATTCCCAGTGTGTCATTATAAGGGTAGTTGTATCTTCAACCGCAGTTACTGTAGCAGTTCTTGGTTTATTGTCAAGTATAGAAAGTTCTCCAAAATATTCACCATCAGAATGAATTGCTATATCTATAACTTTACCAGAAGCTAATTTTTTACTAATTTTTACCTTTCCATTTTTAATAATAAAAAGTCCTACTCCTTCTTCTCCTTGTTTGAGAATAATTTCACCTTTTTTATATTCTCTTTCTTTTACAAGTGAAGCAATACTTTTCAAATCTTTTTCTTTTAATTGAGAAAATAAAGGAACATTTTTCAAATAATCTAATGTTTTATCCATTATATCTCCTTATTAAATCTAAATATATTTTATATATTTTATTTTATATGTCAAGTCATGTTTTAATTCCTTCAAGAAAAGCATCTACAATTTCTTTATCAAAAAGAATACCGCTATTTTTCTTAATAGTTACCATTGCTTCATTAAATGATAAGCCTTTTCGATATGGTCTATCTGAGGTCACAGCATCAAAATAATCGGCTACAGCAGCTATTCTTGCGAATAAAGGTATTTTGTCATCTTTAAGTCCATATGGATATCCGCTCCCATCAAGTTTTTCATGATGATAAAGAACAAAAGGGATGCCTGCCTTTAAGTAATTTATATCTTTTACAATAAGATATCCTATGTAAGGATGCTTTTTCATTATTTTATATTCCTGATCATTTAATGGACCCTTTTTTAATATAATAGCTTCTGGAATTCCTATTTTGCCAACATCATGTAATAAGCCAGCAAGCTTAATTATTCTGAGAGATTTTTCATTTAAGCCCAAAATTTTCCCTATTAATAGAGAATACCTCATGACTCTTTGTGAATGACCCTTTGTATATGGGTCTTTTGCTTCTATTGCCGATGCTAAAGCAGAAGTTGTTAATTCATAGTTAACCTTCAATTCATTGAATAAAGAAATATTATTTAAAAATATTCCCAGATTTTTTATCATGGTCATTGTAATATCATATTCTTCATGAGAAAATTGATTTTCATTTTTCAATCTTCCAGCAAAAAAACATCCTTTAAAATTCACAGCATTTAAAGGATATACCAGAAAAGATCTTATATTATCGCTAACAATTTTATATGTTTTTATATAAACTTTATTATTGTACATATTATTTACAATAAAAGAAAGATTTTTGTTTACACATTCAGAAAAAATATCTGAACCCAGATCCCACTTTTTCTGCAATATTAAACTGTATAATCCTTTAGATATAAATTTAAAAAATAATTTTGAGTTTTTATCAAGTAATATCAATCCTGAAATTGAACAGTTAATAGATTGAGAAAGTGAATTAATAACACCTTTAATATTTTCCTCTATAGGTTTAACATATGAAAGATTTTCTGTAACATCGACAAGTAAAGAAATGCTTTGCTGATTCTGATTAAGTTGATATTTCAGCTGGAATGAATATATTATAGGTGTTAAATAATTTACTAAAGAAAAAAAGATTGAACAACTACAATGACTTTTATTAAAAGGTTTTTTTGATATTGCAATTATTATCCCTATCTTTTTATCCATTAAATTTATGGGAATAGGTGTAATATAAGTTTTTTCCTTTTCATAATAGATATTTTCAAAGGATCGAATCTCTTCTAAATTAGAAATTAGATTTATTATGCCTTCATCCAGTGCGCCTTCTATACTGGATATGATCAAATAGTCATTATTCTCACCATAAAAGTATTCAAAATTTTTACTCGATTCTTGAAAATAATAATAATAAAAAATAGAATCTTTTATAAAAATTCTAAATAATGTAAAAATTGCATAAAAAAAACTATTTATATTTTCAAGAGAAATTTTACCTAAAACCTTTTTAACTGATTCTTCAAAGACTTCTATCTGAACTTGCGACAATATCTCTGAAAATAGTTTATCCCTGGAAAATTTTTCTGGTAATTTCAATAATCCTTTTTTCTGTTTTATTAATTTGTAAATAGATTCAAGTTCCTTATAATCTTCCATAAATAAAAGAAAATTTTCTTAACCTGCAATAAATTTTTATGATGTGGCTACTTTCAAAAAATCTGAGGCTTCAATATGATTCTTTGC